>DATGWU010000288.1:0-3267 GCA_035299345.1 Rhizobium sp. | reverse complement strand
GGCGCATGTACATGTCGACCAGGAAGGGAATGTCCTCCCGCCGTTCGGCAAGCGCCGGCACCTTGATCGGAACCACCGCCAGTCTGTGGAAGAGGTCCTCGCGGAAGCGTCCCTCGGCAATCTGGTTTTCGAGGTTATACGCCGTCGACGAGATGATGCGGACGTCCACCTTCACGCGCTTCGAGCCGCCGACGCGCTCGAACTGCTGTTCGACCAGCACGCGCAGGATCTTGTTCTGCGTCTCGCGCGGCATCTCGCCGATCTCGTCGAGGTAGAGGATGCCGCGATGGGCTTCTTCGAGCGCGCCGATGCGGCGCGGCTGGCCGGGCGAACCCTCCGTGCCGAACAGGGCGATCTCCATCCGGTCCGGCGTGATCGCCGCTGCGTTCAGCGTGACGAAGGGACCGCCGACGCGGGTCGAACGCTTGTGGATCATCCGCGCCACCAGTTCCTTGCCGGAACCGGAGGGGCCGAAGATCATGATGCGGCTGTTCGTCGGGGAGACCTTGTCGATCGTCTGGCGGAGCTGCGAGACGGCAACCGACGTGCCGATCAGTTCCGCGGTGTCACCGGCGCGCTTCTTCAGCTCGGAGACCTCGCGCTTTAGTTTGGAGTTTTCGAGTGCCCGCTCGGCAATCAGGATCAGCCGGTCGGCCTTGAACGGCTTCTCGATGAAATCGAAGGCGCCGCGCTTGATCGCCGAGACCGCGGTCTCGATGTTGCCGTGGCCGGAAATCATCACCACCGGAAGCTCGGGATGACGGGTCCTGATCTCGTCGAGCAGAGACAGGCCGTCGAGCCGGCTGCCCTGCATCCAGATGTCGAGGAAGACCAGCCGCGGCACGCGGTCGGAAATCGCCGCTAGCGCGCTGTCGGCATCGTGGGCCGTGCGGGTTTCGTGGCCCTCGTCGCTCAGGATGCCCGAGACGATTTCGCGGATGTCTTCTTCGTCGTCGACTACAAGAATATCAGAGGCCATGGACCTTTTCCCTGTCACCTTCACCTGCGGCGGGAACGACTGCATCGAGGCGCGGCAGGACGATCCTGATCATGGCCCCTCGCCCGTGGTCGAACTCCGCCGGCGCGTCATGCAATTCGAGCTGACCGCCGTGTTCTTCGATAATCTTCTTCACGATGGCGAGCCCGAGCCCCGTGCCCTTCTCGCGCATCGTCATGTATGGCTCCAGGATGCGGTGGCGGTTCTCGACCGGCAGACCGCGCCCGTTGTCGATGACGTCGACGACGAAACTGTCCTGGCCCTCGTCATAGGCCGAGCGCACCAGCACCTTGCCGCCCCGCCGCTCTTCGGCCGGCACGGCCTCGATGGCCTCCACCGCGTTCTTGATGAGATTGCCGACCGCCTGGCCCAGCATGCGGGCATCGAAGCTGCCTTCGAGCGGCTTGTCACCGAACTCGCGCAAAAAGGTTACGTCATTGTTACCCATCTCGCGCAAGAAGACGGCATCGCGCAGAATATGCCTGAGATCGGACCGCTGCTTCGCCGGCTTCGGCATCCGGGCAAACGCCGAGAACTCGTCCACCATGCGGCCGATGTCCTCGACCTGCCGGACGATCGTATCCGTGCACTGGTCGAAAACCGCGCGGTCGTTCTCGTCGATCTGCCGGCCGTAGCGCCGCTTGATCCGCTCCGCCGAGAGCTGGATCGGCGTCAGCGGGTTCTTGATTTCGTGGGCGATGCGGCGCGCCACGTCGGCCCAGGCGGTCGAACGCTGCGCGATGACGAGATCGGTAATGTCGTCGAGCGTGATGACGTAGGCGTCTGCGGCGCCGCGGGTCTCTTCGCGCGTCACCTGCACGCTCAGCGTCCGCTCCTTGCCTCCGCGGATCAGGTTGATCTGCTGGCGGTATTCTCCGCGGTGGCGCACCGCCGCCTCCGCCATTACGCGGTCGATCTCGGGGGCGATCACCGAGAGCTTCTTGCCGACGATCTCCTCGGACGACTGGGCGAGGAAATATTCCGCCGACGGATTGACGATGGTGATCACACCGTCGTCCTCGACGCCGATCACGGCCGCCGTGACGCCCGACAGTACTGCCTCGATGAAGCGGCGGCGGTCGTCGACCTCGTCCTTGGCTTCCAGGATCTCGTCGCGCTGGGTGCGGATCTGCGAGATCATCTTGTTGAAGGTGAGTGAAAGGCTGCCGACGTCCCCGTCGGCGGAGCGGACGGGGACGACGACGTTGAAATTGCCGGAGGCAACGTTGTCGGCCGCGCTGATCAGCAGACGGATCGGCCGGACGATGCGATCGGCGATCGCGATCGCCGTCCAGATCGCCGCCAGCAGGACGATCAGCGCAAAGCCGAGGTAGAGAACGGCGAACGCGATCTGCAGTGAGGTGCGGCCGGCCTCCATCGCCTTGTATTCGGCGGTGTTGTCTTCCATCAGCCGCATCGCCGCCATCACCTTCGGGTCGACGGCGCGGATCGTGTAGAGGAACGTCCCGGAGATGGAATCGAGCTTGATGATCGCACCGACGAGATTGGTCACGCCCGGCGGGATCAGCGTCGGCTGGCCGGCCGCCGCGCTTTCGAGCGCGTCCTTCGGAATCGCCGGCAGCGGTTTGTCCGTCTTGATTTCGGCCTGCGTGATCGCCGAACCGTCCTGACGCACGAGGAATGCGCCCAGCATGCCGCGGCCCTTCGCCTGGCGGGTCATCAACTGCACGAAACCGGTGCGGTCGAGGAAAAAGAGCGCGCGGTTGCGGTCGAGGTCGTTCGCCATCGAAATGGTCTGGCCCTGCAGGTAGCTCGCATTCTCGAGCATGTAGGCCTGGGCGACATCCATCGACGAACTGACGATCGATTGCGTCCGGATCGAGAACCAGCGATCGAGGCCGACGTTCAGCGTGATGCTGGCGAAGATCGCGACGAGGATGGCGGGCGTGATCGCCACCACCGAGAAGAGCGCCACGATGCGGACATGCAGCCGGGCCGCCGCGCGGCCGCGCGTGCGCGCCCTGACGAGACGGCTGACCTCGCGCCCGATCAGGAACATCAGGCCAACGACGAAGAGCGAGTTCAAAACGGCCGAGGCGATGAGGACATTGGACGTCGGCGCGATCGGCGTCAGCCCGAGCAGAACCGGCAGCGTGAAGACGGCGCAAGCGAGCGCGCCGCCGGCGAGGACGAGACCGGGCAAAGCAAAGGACGCGCGGCGGTCGTTCGCCAGTGCGGCGTCACTCTCCGCCACGGGATCGATCCTTCGGCTGTCCATCTCAAATCACTTCCCGCCCGCCGGGGCCAAT
>DATGWU010000287.1:0-1784 GCA_035299345.1 Rhizobium sp. | reverse complement strand
ACCTCGCCACCTGCGCCAATCACTGGATGCCCCAGGAGATCAACATGTCCCGGGACATCGCGCTCTGGAAGGATCCCAACGGCCTGACCGACGACGAGCGCCGCATCATCCGGCGCAACCTCGGCTTCTTCGTCACGGCCGATTCGCTGGCCGCCAACAACATCGTGCTCGGCACCTACCGCCACATCACCGCGCCCGAGTGCCGCCAGTACCTGCTGCGTCAGGCGTTCGAGGAAGCCATCCACACCCACGCCTACCAGTACATCGTCGAGTCGCTGGGCCTGGACGAAGGCGAGGTGTTCAACGCCTATCACGAAGTGCAGTCCATCCGTGACAAGGACGAGTTCCTGATCCCCTTCATCGACGTGCTGACCGACCCGGCCTTCAAGACCGGCACGCCTGAAGCCGACCAGCAGCTGCTGAAGAGCCTCATCGTGTTCGCCTGCCTGATGGAAGGCCTGTTCTTCTACGTGGGCTTCGTGCAGATCCTGGCGCTGGGCCGCCAGAACAAGATGACCGGCGCCGCCGAGCAGTACCAGTACATCCTGCGCGACGAGTCCATGCACTGCAATTTCGGCATCGACCTGATCAACCAGATCAAGCTCGAAAACCCGCACCTGTGGACCCCGGAATTCCGCGAAGAGCTCAAGGCCCTGTTCCGCAAGGCCGTCGAGCTGGAATACCGCTACGCCGAAGACACCATGCCGCGCGGCGTGCTCGGGCTGAACGCACCGATGTTCAAGGGCTACCTGCGCTACATCGCCAACCGCCGCGCGCAGCAGATCGGTCTGGATGTGCTCTACCCGGGGGCGGAGAACCCCTTCCCGTGGATGAGCGAAATGATCGACCTGAAGAAGGAACGCAACTTCTTCGAAACCCGGGTGATCGAGTATCAGACGGGTGGGGCGTTGAGTTGGGATTGATGGAAGTCGGTCGTAGATTCTCATTAGAGACGAGAGCAATCTCACTAGAGACGATAACGTCTCATTAGAGACAGTAACGCACAACTCAGGGCGCCTCCGGGCGCCCTTTCTTTTGCTCACGCTGGATCAGAACGGAGGCTCGAGGGCGATGCTGTTGCGTGCTCTCCGCCCAGCAAGATACTGCTGTGTTTCTAGAGTCTCATTAGAGACAAGATCAATGTCTCATTAGAGGCGAGAGTGATCGACCTGCTCCAACTACACGGTTTGTAAGTTCGGCTTTAACTAGCCCTTCGAGGCTGGCCTCTCCATGGGCATATTAACGATTGAGACACGAGGAAAGTCTCATTAGAGACGAGAGTGGAAGGGCGGGAGGTTGCGATCCGATAGATACTGGCTACTACGCCAGTCGGCGGATTCGACCTCGAGGGCGTGGAGGGCGTGGAATTGGGCTTCGCGCTCCGGTGGGAGGAGGCGTGTTTGGCATTGGTTGGCCGCGGCGGGGAATCGGGAAGGTGACCTCCCAGTTCGCGCTGGAGTGGTCGGAAGCGTGGAACTAGGCTTTCAAGCGCCTCGACACGCCCCTTCGAATCGGTTCCATCTCGCCCGCGTTGGCCATTTGGAGCACGTCGATCCGCCGGAACAGCACTACTCCGCGGATCTGGGTCTCGTTCTCCGGAGCTCTCGTGATCCTGCCGCCTCGCTCCGCGGTCAGTAGGTATCGGCTATGCGTATTCAAGACCGTGCCAGCCTGCGCTGTGCTTAAGAATCGCTTCAGGTTCTCCTGAATTCGTGGCAAGTCGCTCTGTCGGACGCGAACCTCGCCCAAAGGAGCTGCGCACTCGATGAAGCCCGATTCAATGA
>DATGWU010000286.1:0-4095 GCA_035299345.1 Rhizobium sp. | reverse complement strand
CAGGTAGTTTATCGGCATCAGCCAGTCGGCGTTGTTGATCATCAGCGCGTCGCGCGGGCCGTCGCCATAGGTCAGGTAGTTCGAGAACACCTTCTTGATCGAGGCGATGTTGTTCTCGATCGTCTCAATGGTCATCAGCTGCCGCGCCTCGTCCTTGAACGAGGGGTCGCCGACCATGCCGGTGCCGCCGCCCATCAGCGAGATCGCGCGGTGGCCGGTCGCCTGGAACCAGTGCAGCATCATGATCTGAATCAGCGAACCCGCATGCAGGGAGGGTGCCGTCGGGTCGAAGCCGATATAGGCGGTCACGGTTTCCTTCGTCAGCAGATCGTCAAGGCCGGATTCATCGGAAATCTGATGAATGAAACCGCGCTCTTGCATCGTGTGGAGGAAATCGGACTTGAACTTCTTCATGACGACAGGGGCTTTCTGGAAAACGGAATGCGGGAGTGGCGGCGCTTTAGCATTGTTTTTTGAAATGTGCACCTGTTTCGGTCATGAATGTTGGGGTGTCACCACGCGAATCGGCAGGGCAGGCAATGGCAGAAACCTTCACCGCGATCGGACTGATGAGCGGCACGTCGATGGACGGGATCGATGTCGCGATGCTGGAAACCGACGGCGAGGGCGTGGTCGTGCGACGGCAGAACCTCTCCGTCCCCTACGACCCCGCCTTTCGCGATCGCCTGAAGCAGGGTCTCGAAGACGCCAAGGCCATCATGAAGCGCGACGAACGGCCGGGGCGCCTTGCCGGCCTCGAACGTGATCTGACGCAGCGTCATGTTGATGCCGTCCGATCCTTCCTCAATGGAAACAATATTTTGCCCGGTGATGTTGATGTCGTCGGCTTCCACGGCCAGACGGTCCTGCATCGCCCTGACGAGGCGCTGACGGTGCAGATCGGCGACGGTGCGCTGCTGGCGCGGGAGATCGGCATTCCGGTCGTTTACGACATGCGGGCGAATGACATGGCCCATGGCGGGCAGGGCGCGCCGCTCGTTCCCGTCTATCACGCTGCGCTCGCCCGCAACCTCCGTGATCCGCGGTGGCCGGTCTGCTTCGTCAACATCGGCGGCATTTCCAATCTCACCTGTGTCGGGGCCGACGGCGCGATCGTCGCCTTCGACAGCGGGCCCGGCAATACGCTGATCGACCAATGGGTGGAGACCCATGCCGGCATTCCGTTCGACCAGGGTGGGCGGATTGCCAGCGAAGGCCGGGTGCTGCCGGTGCTTGCAGACCGCTATCTCGCTAGTCCGTTCTTCACCGACGAGAAGCGCCGGTCGCTCGATCGCAACGATTTCCGGCCGCCGGAGGGCGGTGATGCGGAGCTTTCCGACGGTGCCCGAACTCTCGCCTTTGTGACGGCGGCGGCGATCTTCAGGTCAGCCGAACATCTCGAGGAGATGCCGAAGACGTTCGTGATTTGCGGCGGCGGGCGCCACAACGACACGGTGGTGAAGGATCTGATGGCGCTGGCCGGGCGGACCGGCGCGACGCTGCTGACCGCCGAGCAGGCCGGTTTCGACGGCGATGCCATGGAGGCCGAGGCCTGGGCCTATCTGGCCGTGCGTTCTCTGAGGGGCCTGCCTCTGACCTTTCCGGGGACGACGGGCGTGGAAAAGCCGGTCACGGGCGGTCTTGTCGCAGGGTCGGACGCGATCTTTTCTTGCGCATGACATTAATTCTTTGTTTTATGTGTTTCGCATATAGTATCGCAGATTGCGCATTGTTTCCTATTCGCGCATTGCGAGCGTTCTACGGCCATGAGTGGCCCGGGGGTGGGTGTTAGCAGAATGGACGCGGCATTTTCGCTTCTGGTCGTGAACTTCGTCATCGCCCAGATCTTCGTGCTCGTGTTTTGTGTCGTTGCGTTCAAGGGACCGTCGCGTCGTTCCGGCCTCGGTTTTGCCGTTGCCTTCTCCGTCGCTTCGCTGTCGGCGATCTGCGAAGCGCTGATTCCGGTCACGGGCTATGTCCGCTTCTTCGCGATCGGCGCGTTCGTGACCATGTTCGGCGGCTTCTGCCTGCTCGCGCGCAGCATTGCGCGGCACTATGGGCTCTGCATCGCCGATAGCGTCTTCGTGTTGCTGTTCGCGTCGGGCGTATTTGCCGACTTCCTGATCTACGCCCTGCCGCGCGGAACGATCGTCCACTCGGTTGCCTATCAGACGCCGTTCTTTCTGACGATGGCGCTTTCGGCCATCGCCGTCTACCGCTCCGGCCGCCGTTCGGGAGCGGACATGGTGCTGCTCTCCATGCTTGCCCTGAGTGCCGCCTTCTTCCCGCTCAAGGCCTATGTAGCCGTCGCTGTCGGAGCGGGCGCAACGGCCGGCGGCTACTTGTTCAGCAAGTTCGCGCTGGTCTCGCAGGGACTCGGCGCCGTCCTGATCGTGGCGACGGGGCTTGCAATGGTGGGCGTCTTCGTCAAGGAGGCGATCGAGGACGCCGTGGCGAAGTCCGACATCGATCCGCTTTCCGGCATCTTCAACCGGCGCGGATTCGCAAGGCGCGTGGCACCGCATCTCGAGCGGGCGAGCGCAACCGGCGCGCTGATCCTTGCCGACATCGATCATTTCAAGCGGATCAACGACAATTTCGGTCACCATGTCGGTGACATCGTCATCCAGACCTTCGCGCGCGTGCTGCGCGACGCCGCGCCAACCGACGCCGAGGTGGCACGCATCGGCGGCGAGGAATTCGCGATCTATATTCCGGCGGTCGACAGCGAACTTGCGCGCGAATGCGCCTACAACATCCGCGGTGCCGTGTCCGCCGTCGGCCTCGGACAACTCTGCGACAACGAGACGATCACCGCGAGCTTCGGCGTCGCCTCGATCTTCGGGGGCGATACGCTGGAGCGGGCGATGCAACGGGCGGATACCGCCCTCTATGCCGCCAAGGCGGCCGGCCGCGACCAGGTGCAACTGGCCGGCGCCTCCCAGGCGCTCGCCTCCTGATGCAGAAAAAGAAGAGGCGCGGCCCTTGCGAGCCGCACCTCCTGTCTATCAGTGTCGAACGACCGGGATCTCAGCGGATGCGCTTGGCAGCCGGTTCCGGCACCAGTTCGCCGTCGAGACGGCGATCGAGGTAATCCTCGCATTCCATCAAGAGGGTCTCGGTCTGGCCGGAGAAGAAGTGGTTGGCGCTGGGGATCGTCTTGTGGGTGATCAGGATGCCCTTCTGCGTCTTCAGCTTGTCGACCAGACCCTGGACGTCCTTTTCCGGAGCCACCTTGTCGGCGTCCCCGTGGATAATCAGGCCGGAAGACGGGCAGGGGGCGAGGAAGGAGAAGTCATAGGTGTTGGGCTGCGGCGCGATCGAGATGAAGCCCTCGATCTCAGGCCGGCGCATCAGGAGCTGCATGCCGATCCAGGCGCCGAAATTGTAGCCGGCGACCCAGCAGCTCTTGGAATCGGGATGCAGGCTTTGCACCCAGTCGAGCGCGGAGGCCGCGTCGGAAAGCTCGCCTGCGCCATGGTCGAATTCTCCCTGGCTGCGGCCGATGCCGCGGAAGTTGAAGCGCAGGGTCGTGAAACCGCGTTTCTGGAACATGTAGAAGAGCTGATAGACGATCTGGTTGTTCATCGTGCCGCCGAACTGCGGATGCGGATGCAGGATGATTGCGATCGGCGCGCTTTTTTCCTTGGACGGCTGGTAGCGGCCTTCGAGGCGGCCGGCTGGGCCGTTGAAAATTACTTCGGGCATGGATACTCCGGTCTTTCGTGTTTTTTCGGTTCCAGACTGTCCACAGGGCAGTACGATGACTTGACGAATGCAGTCAGCTTTTCTAGAACAAAGTTTAGAACCGTTCGAAACTGGATGATGGGTCACCCATTGTTGGACGTGTCATAAGGCAAGCCCGGCTGAAATTTCAAGAAAAATGCGCCGAGCGGGCCGGAATGGGTCAAAAGCGAAAATAGTCATGGCGAAACAACGCATCTACATGGACTGGAACGCGACGGCGCCTTTGCTAGGCGAAGCGCGCGCGGCCATGCTCGATGCGCTGGCCGAACCGGGCAACCCGTCGTCGGTGCATGCCGAGGGGCGCGCGGCCCGCGCGATGGTGGAGAAAGCCCGCCGTCAGGTCGCCGC
>DATGWU010000285.1:0-4606 GCA_035299345.1 Rhizobium sp. | reverse complement strand
GCGAACTTGCTCAAGCCTTCGACGTCAAGGACTGGAAGAAGGGCGAGATCGAGCCGATCCCGGGCAGAACCATGCCGGCAGTGGCGGTGGTCGAGCGCGACTATCCGAACCTCTACAAGAAGTTCACCTCGGTCGGCACCTTGCTCGACAAGCTCGGTAACGGCGGCAAGGGCATTGCCTGGAACACCGAACACGAGGTCGACCTGCTCGCTCGCCTGAACGGTGTCGTGCAGGAGGAAGGTGTCACCAAGGGGCGTCCGCGGATCGATAGTGACATCGATGCCACTGAGGTCATTCTGTCGCTTGCGCCGGAAACCAACGGCGAAGTGGCGGTCAAGGCCTGGGAGGCGTTGTCGAAGTTCACCGGCCGCGACCACACTCATCTCGCGATCCCCAAGGAGGACGAGAAGATCCGCTTCCGCGACGTGGTGGCGCAACCGCGCAAGATCATCTCGTCGCCCACCTGGTCGGGCCTGGAATCGGAAAAGGTCTGCTACAATGCCGGCTATACCAATGTGCACGAGCTGATCCCCTGGCGCACCCTGACCGGTCGCCAGCAGCTCTATCAGGATCACCTGTGGATGCGCGCCTTCGGTGAAGGCTTCTGCGTCTACCGGCCGCCGATCGACACCAAAACGGTCAACCCGGCGATCCGTTCGAAGGCGGACGGCAAGCCGCATCTCGTGCTGAACTTCATCACGCCGCACCAGAAGTGGGGCATCCACTCCACCTACAGCGACAACCTGATGATGCTGACGCTCAATCGCGGCGGTCCGGTCGTGTGGATTTCCGAGCCCGACGCCAAGCGGGCGGGGATCGCCGATAATGACTGGGTCGAGGTCTACAATACCAACGGCGCGATCGTTGCGCGTGCGGTGGTTTCGCAGCGCATGAAGGACGGTACGATCTTCATGTACCACGCCCAGGAAAAGATCGTGAACACGCCCGGCTCGCCGATCACCGGCCAGCGCGGCGGTATTCACAACTCGGTGACACGCGTCATCACCAAGCCGACCCACATGATCGGCGGCTATGCCCATCAGGCCTACGGCTTCAACTATTACGGCACGGTCGGCGCCAACCGCGACGAGTTCGTCGTTGTTCGCAAACTCGACAAGGTGGACTGGATGGAAGAGCCCCACACCGACGGCGTTACGGACAACAAGGAGGCGGCAGAATGAAAATCCGCGCACAAATCGGCATGGTCCTCAACCTCGACAAGTGCATCGGGTGTCACACCTGCTCGGTCACCTGCAAGAACGTCTGGACCAATCGCGAGGGCGTCGAATACGCCTGGTTCAACAATGTCGAGACGAAGCCCGGCATCGGTTTCCCGAAGGAATGGGAGAACCAGAAGAAGTGGAACGGCGGCTGGGTCCGCAAGTCAAACGGCAAGATCGAACCGAAGATGGGCGCCAAGTGGCGCATCCTCGCCAAGATCTTCGCCAATCCGGACCTGCCGGAAATCGACGACTATTACGAGCCGTTCGACTTCGACTACGGCCATCTGCAGACTGCGGGTGAAAGCCGGGCCATGCCGACGGCCCGCCCGCGCTCGATGATCAGCGGCGAGCGGATGGAAAAGATCGAATGGGGCCCGAACTGGGAGGAAATCCTCGGCGGTGAATTCGAGAAGCGTTCGAAGGACTATAATTTCGAAGGCGTCCAGAAGGAGATCTACGGCCAGTTTGAAAACACCTTCATGATGTACCTGCCGAGGCTGTGCGAGCACTGCCTCAACCCGACCTGCGCTGCGGCCTGCCCGTCGGGGGCGATCTACAAGCGCGAGGATGACGGTATCGTCCTGATCGACCAGGAAAAATGCCGCGGCTGGCGTATGTGCGTTTCCGGCTGTCCCTACAAGAAGATCTACTACAACTGGAGCTCCGGCAAATCCGAGAAGTGCATCTTCTGCTATCCGCGCATTGAGGCCGGCCATCCGACGGTCTGCTCGGAGACCTGCGTCGGTCGCATCCGCTATCTCGGCGTCATCCTCTATGATGCCGACCGCATCTCGGAGGCTGCCTCCACGGCCAACGAGCAGGACCTCTATGAAGAACAGTTGAAGATCTTCCTCGACCCGAACGATCCTGCTGTCATCGAACAGGCGCGCAAGGACGGCGTTCCGGATGCATGGCTGGAAGCGGCCAAGCGTTCGCCGGTCTACAAGATGGCGATGGACTGGAAGATCGCCTTCCCGCTCCACCCGGAATACCGCACGCTGCCGATGGTCTGGTACATCCCGCCGCTTTCGCCGCTGCAGTCGGCCGCCCAGCAGGGCAAGCTCGGTATGGACGGCCCGCTGCCGGACGTCCGGTCGCTGCGCATTCCGGTGCGTTACCTCGCCAACTTGCTGACGGCCGGCAAGGAAGCTCCCGTCATCTCGGCGCTGGAGCGCATGCTCGCCATGCGCGCCTACATGCGCTCGAAGACGGTCGACGGCGTCATCGACGCCTCGATCGCTGCGAAGGTCGGCATGAGTGCCGAGATGATCGAGGAGATGTACCACATCATGGCCATCGCCAATTACGAGGACCGCTTCGTCATCCCGACGACGCATCGCGAGGTGACCGAGGACGCCTATGACGTCCGTGGTTCCTGCGGCTTCTCCTTCGGCAACGGCTGCTCGGGTGGCACCTCGGACAGTGACCTCTTCGGCGCCAAGCGTCGCAAGGTCGTCCAGACCCCGACAGACATCTTCAAGGAGCAGGTCTGATGCACAAGGCACTGAAAATCATCTCACTGCTGCTGAGCTATCCGAGCGAAGAACTGCTGGCGGGGTCGCCCGAACTGAAGGCGGCGCTCGATGACGACGATATGATCGCCCGGGAGGTCAAGCTGCTGCTTGGCCGCCTGATCGACGATCTCGCCGGCCAGGACCTCTACGACGCGCAGGAGCGCTACGTGTACCTGTTCGACCGCAGCCGGTCGCTGTCGCTGCATCTGTTCGAGCACGTTCACGGCGAAAGCCGCGACCGTGGTCAGGCCATGGTCGACCTGATGACGATGTATGAGGACAGCGGCTTCATCATCGATGCGAAGGAACTGCCGGACTACCTGCCGCTCTTCCTCGAATTCCTGTCAACCCGCTCCGTCGAGGAGGTCGACGACCTGCTTGCCCAGACCGCCCACATCACGGCCGCGCTCGGTGAGCGGTTGAAGAAACGTCAATCGGTCTACGCCGACGCCTTCCTGGCGCTGCGCCTCCTGTCGAAGACGACACCGGACCAGAAGCTGCTCAAGGAGCTGCTCGACGGCGCCGAGGACGATCCGAACGATCTCTCCGCGCTCGATCGCATCTGGGAGGATGAGGCGGTCACCTTCGGAGGCAATTCGGGCGACAACAGCTGCGGCCCGGATCGACTGCGCACCCAGATGCGGGCGGCGGCGCGCAAGCCGAACGATCCCTTGAACACGATACCAGTCTAGGAGGCAGGACATGTCTGATTTTCTTAATTCACTCTTGTTCGGCATCTATCCCTATATCGCGCTTGCCGTGCTGATCCTCGGCTCGGTCATCCGCTATGATCGCGAGCCCTATACCTGGCGCTCGGGCTCGAGCCAGTTGCTGCGCAGACGCCAACTCATGTGGGGTTCCGTCCTCTTCCATCTCGGGGTCCTTTTCATCTTCGCCGGCCACCTCGTCGGCCTGCTGACCCCGATCGTGATCTTCGACACGCTCGGCATCAGCCACAGCGCCAAGCAACTGCTGGCCGTGGTGGCGGGCGGTATTGCCGGCACGATGGCGATCATCGGCGCCACGCTTCTCGTCCATCGGCGGCTTTTCGATCCGCGCGTGCGCGCATCGTCGAGCACCACGGACACGCTGATCATCATCCTGTTGTGGATGCAGCTCTTCCTCGGGCTCTCGACCATTCCGACGTCGCTCGCCCATCTCGATGGCCACGAAATGGTGAAATTCATGAGCTGGGCGCAGGGCATCTTCACGTTCAACCCGCAGGCCGCTTCCTACATTGCCGACGCAGCACTGGTGTTCAAGCTGCACCTCGTCCTTGGCCTGACGATCTTCCTGCTCTTCCCGTTCACGAGGCTCGTGCACATGCTGAGCGCGCCGGTGCGCTACCTCTGGCGCCCCGGCTATCAGGTCGTTCGCCAGCGCAACCGCAGCGCTTCCGTCAACCGAATCCCGGCGGAGTGAGCCATGGTCACGCTTTTCGACAAGGCCTCCATTGGTGCGGCACCGTCCAGTGCGGGAATGAAGGACAGCTATTCGACCTACCAGGAACCCGACACCCGGGTTCCGCCGAAGGCGAGGCCGGTGCTCGACGCCGTCTCGGTCAACGGGGTGGCGATCGCAGAAAGCGACATCCTCGCCGAGGTGCAGAACCATCCGGCGGAAAACCCCGGCGCCGCCCTGCTCGCCGCGGCGAGGGCGCTCGCCGTCAGAGAACTGCTGTTGCAGCGGGCCCGCGAACGGCAGATTGCAGTCTCGCCCGAGAGCGATGCCGAAGGCCGCAGCGAAACGGACGAGGATGCCGCCATACGCCGGCTGATTGAGGAAGAAGTCACCGCGCCCTCAGCGACCACCGAGGAGTGCCTTCGCTTCTACGAAAACAACCGCGCCAAGTTCCGCAGCGAGCCGATC
>DATGWU010000284.1:0-2847 GCA_035299345.1 Rhizobium sp. | reverse complement strand
GGCCTGCCGCCCGGCGCCAAGCTGCCGACGACGCGCGATCTCGCCGCGCGGTTCTCGCTTTCGCGGGGCGCGGCGGTGGCGGCCTACGAGATGCTGATCGCCGACGGCTTCGCGGAGGCGCGGGTGGGTGCCGGAACCTATGTGGCCCGCGCCGTGCCGAATACGGGCGGCCGGACGGTCCGCGCGCGGACACCTCCGCCGGAACCGCAAGGGCCGCTTCCCGGTGCACTCGGCTGCTCGACGGCGGACGAGACGACAATCCGCACCTTCCGCACGCTCCTCAACCGGCACCTGACGCAGCCTTCCGCCCGGCACTATCACTACGGCGACCCGGCGGGCGGCGAGGACCTGAGGGTCGAGATCGCTGCCTATCTGCGCGCGGCGCGTGGCGTGCGCTGCGAGCCCGACCAGGTGATCATGACCTCAGGGACGCAGCAGGCGCTGGACCTCGCGATCCGTTCGTTGCTGCGACCGGGCGATCCGGTCTGGGTCGAGGACCCGTGCTATCCGATGGCGAAGGCAGCACTTGCCGCCGCCGGTCTCGCCCTGACGGCCGTGCCGGTCGATGCCGAGGGCATGGACGTGGCGGCCGGCGAGGCGCTGCAACCGCAGGCGCGTGCGGCCTACGTGACGCCGTCGCACCAGTATCCGCTCGGCGTGACGCTCACCATGCCGCGGCGGCTCAAGCTGATCGACTGGGCGCGGCGCAACGACGCCTTCGTCATCGAGGACGACTACGACAGCGAGTTCCGCTTTTCCGGGCCGCCGCTCACCTCGCTGCAGGGCATCGACGGCGAGGGGCGGGTGATCTATGTCGGAACCTTCTCGAAGACGCTGATGCCGGGCTTCCGGATCGGCTATATGGTGGTGCCGCGGCCGCTCGTCGGGCGTATCCTCGAGGTGCGCCGGCTGACCGACCGGTTTCCCTCGACGCTCTTCGAAAGCGCGCTCGCCGAATTCCTGCGCGAGGGGCATTTCGCCGCGCATGTGAAGCGGGCCCGCCGGCGCGTGCGGGCGGCGCGCGATGCGCTGACCGGCGTGCTCGAGGATGCCGGCATGGCGGTGACGACTCCGGAGCAGGGGCTGCACATGGTGGTGGAGGCGCCGCCCGGCCGCAGCGATGCCGAACATGTGCTCCTCGCCGCCGCGCACGGCTTCGGCTTGCGCGCACTTTCGCCGATGTATGACGAAGGCCCAGGCCGGCAGGGCCTCGTCATCGGCTTCTCCGGCTTTCCCGCCGAGGTGCTTGCCGCCGCGGCCGCGCGGTGGGTTGAACATCTTCGTAGCTGAACCGTTCGCCCTGCTTGGGTGGTTTCCTTTCGCCGCTTGTATTGTGTTGAGATGCGCGCAAAAGTAGTTTTGTTATGGCAGAGGGGGGTAGATATGGACGACAGGCGAAGAAATCGCTTGAACGGGGATCGGCTGGAGAGCCGACAGATCGACGAGTTGATTGGGATTGCGAGAGGTTTGGTTGCCGACGGACATCTCAATCAGGCCGAGGTAGAGTTCCTGCAGACGTGGCTGGCCGCTAATGCGGCGATCAGCGACCAGCCCGTAATCGGGCTGCTATATGCCCGAATTAATGAGGTGCTCCGCGACGGGATTGTCGATGCGGGAGAGACTTCAGAACTGATGGATGCCTTGCGGGGTTTCACAGGTGACCGCTTTGAGCTCGGCGAGACAATGACTGCCAGCGACCTTCCCGTCTGCCGGCCTGCGCCAGCGCTTGACTTTCCGGGTAGACGCTATTGTTTCACCGGGACGTTCAAGTATGGGCAGCGGAAGCATTGTGAATTGGCTGTCGTGGAGCGCGGCGGCGAGGCGGGTGGCCTGACCCAAAAGACCAACGTTCTGGTCATAGGTGCGTATGTCACCGATTCGTGGAAGCATTCCTCGTTCGGGAACAAGATACTGCAGGCTTGTGAATGGCGTGATCGCGGTTTGCCGATTCACATCGTGACAGAAACGCACTGGGTCGCCCACCTTTAGGATATCCGTGGAGAGAAGACTGCTTCCTGAGGTGACGCATCCGCGCCGTGAAGAACTCCCTGGCGGTCAGGTATGCAGAATGGCAGCATATTCATGCTCTCACCAGCTTGAGGATGTCGGCACGCGTTAGGGCCGGGACACCCCCCTCTGTCGGCTACGCCGACATCTCCCCCACAAGGGAGGGAGATCGGCTGGCGGCGTCGCCGGTCCCCTCAGTCTTCGCGATTTCTCACGGTTGCCCCGCGACCGTCACTCCCGGCTCCTCCGCCGTCTGCGTCCGCCACCCTCGCCGTCGCCCTCGGCGAGGAGCTTGCGTTCGGGGAGCGTGACGGTGGCGGCGAGTTTCGGGAAGGGATCGACCTTGTTCGGCAGCGCCATGGCGTCGATGAAGAGTTGCTGGAAGTGGGGTTCCAGCGCGGTTTCGATCTTCTCGATGCGCCGGACCGTTTCCTCGATCTCGCGGCGGTGGTCGCGGTTGAGGAGCGCCATCAGCGCGCCGGTGCCGGCGGCGTTGCCGACCGCCTTGACCTCGGAGAGGTCACAATCGGGGATGAGGCCGAGGACCATTGCGTATTTCGGATCGATGAAGGAGCCGAAGGCGCCGGCGAAGCGGATGGTGTCGACGGTCTCGACGCCCTGTTTTTCCATCAGAAGCTTGATGCCGGCATAGAGTGCCGCCTTGGCGAGCTGGATGGCGCGGACGTCGTTCTGGGTGACGGTGATCTTCTGGGCACCTTCGTGCAGCAGGTAGGAGAAGGTCCGGCCGTTTTCGAGAATGCGCGGGCTTTTCGCGGCGAGAGAGCCGTCGACGACGCCGTCGGCGGAGATGACGCCGGAGAGATACATTTCGGCGACGAC
>DATGWU010000283.1:0-8149 GCA_035299345.1 Rhizobium sp. | reverse complement strand
CCATCGCACGACGTCACCGTCGCCCGCCTCGTAGACGAAGCCTCGGGGAAGCTCCTCGCGGAAGCCTTCCATTTCCCGCTCGGTCGCACCCCGGCATGGCATGAGGCACAAATCTCGGCCGCTCTTGTCGAAGAAGATGGCGACTGGCTGCTGGAACTGCGCACCGATCGCCTCGCGCAGTCCGTCCACGTCACGGTCGAAGGCTACCGGCCCGACGACGACTGGTTCCATCTGGCGCCGGGCCATGCAAAACGCCTACGGTTGGTGCCGCGCGCGCGCACGACCCGCGACCAGAAACCGACCGGCAACGTCACGCAGGTCGGAACGTCGGCCACGCTCCATTTCTGACGGCCGCGAAGAAGAAGCGGCTCACGTCTGCGGATCAAGGGCGGTCGCGATGGCGCTCAACGTGTCAAAATAGGAGAGCCTGGCGGGCTCCGGCGTCAGGTTGTGATCGGCACCTTCCAGAATGGTGAAGTCCACATTCTTGTAACGTCGCAATCCCCTGGCCGAACTCCCGAACTGCTCCGCGAAATGATCGAGGCCGACGTCGTTCTCACTGTAGAGAAGCGCGACGGGCACACCCCTGTCGGACAGCGTATGGAACGCACCGACCACCTCCCGCCGCATGACCCGGTTCTGGGGCAGCATATGGATGAGCGGCATCGCATGCCGTGCCAGCCGGCGCCCGAGAGCCCGCCCGATATTGGTCGCTGCGCGGGCGATATCGATCCGGCCTTGCAGCAGTCGCTGGAAGGTCTCGGCCTGGAGCAGACGTCCCTTGTAGTCTCCGAGCGTGCGCGGAACGAAGCGTAGGGATTCGTCGATGTCTCGCTTCGGGTCCCAATAAAAGACGAAGGGGTTTACGGCGACGACGCCCTGGATGCGAGCGTCCTGCAAGGTGCTACGGAAGGCGAGGTAGGCACCGCTGCAGCGTCCGCTCGTGACGACGGGCAGCAGATGGCGCTCTTCGATCACGTCGACTGCCGCACGGACGTCATTGGATTGCGCCTCGTGGTAGAGAACCTGGTCCGGCAGGCCAGGGACGGGCGGACTATCGGCGACATTGGCCGTGTCGAAGCGCAGTGACGGAATGCCCTGCGCGGCGAGACCGCGCGCCAGACGGACGCCGGAACGCGCCCAACCGGCGGCACGGTCATAGGCCGTGCCCACGAGCAGGACGGTCGCCCCCTTCCGTTCGCCGAGCGGTTCGCAGAGCACCCCGTAGAGTCTTCCACCCTCTCCGAAATTGAAAGCCTCCTCGCGAAAGTCGGAACCATGGAGAACGGCGGCGTCAGGCTCCGGTAGCGGCTTTTCACGCTTTTGCGGAGAGGCCGAAGCCAGGTTCGTGATCCAGTCGACCACCGCCAGCCGCACCGCTTGCGGCATCACGGCCGTCGCCGGATTGGAGACGAGATCGTCATAACCCTGATAATCGGCCTCGGTGACCGCCGCGCCCAGTGCAACAAGCTTCGCGGCGAACTCTGTGTCTCCTGGCCGGTCAGCGCGCTTCATCACGAGGCACTGCGGTGCAGGCTTCTCCTCGAGGGTTGCAAGGCTAAACTTGCGGATATCGGCGGCAGTCTCCTCCGGCATCGCGAGACCGGCGATAACGATCCCCTCGGCAGCGCGGTGCTCCTTGGCGATGCCGAGCCCTTCTTCGACGATCTTCGCCCATATCTGCATTTCCCGCAGGTAGGCACGACCGGATGTCACCGGTGCCAGCGCCACGAGGCCGGCGACACCGTCGAGGCGGTGGATTGCCCGCAGCGCGATAACTGTTCCGAGCCCCTGCGCCACGATCAGGATGCGCGAGCAACCGGACATCGCGGCAAGCCGGTCCGCCGCCGCCACCACGGCATCGTCCCATATCGCCAGTCCACCCGAGAGATCGCTTCTGTCGAGAGCATCGCCCGTACCCGGGTAGTCGAAACGCAGGCTCGCGATCCCCTGAGCGGAGAGATCGTCGGCGACGATGCGCCAAAACTTGCGCAAGCACATCTCTTCGAGGCCCCATGGGCTGACGAACAGGACACCCACATCCGCGACGGTCCGCCCTTGCGCCGGCATGAACAGTCCGATCGTCTCGGAAAAGGCGAGCGGTCTGGCTGCTGACGGCATCCCCCCGAGCGCACCGGACGGGCTTGCTTGCTGTCTCATGATCGAGTTCCCCCCAATGTTCCTCCCTGCATCAAGACTCGCCCCGACAATCGCCGTGCCTGCCGAATGCCAGCTTCACGATGCGGCGCGCCGCGGTTCCCGCCGCCCCCGGCAGCCGCGATGCGATGCTTTCGGCCACCGCCCGGTCCTCGATGGCGACGGCGCGGAAAACGCGCAACGCCACGATATAGCACAGCGCACCGGCAACAATTGCGAGCACGAGACCCGCCAGCCCGGGAACGAGCGCCAGGACAAGCCAGGCCGCCCCGGCGCACGCGGTCGCCGCCAAAGCGATCCGCAGCAGGTTCCAGTAGAGCCCCGCCAGCGAACGCTCGAACGTCAGTCGGCGCATCATCAATGCGCTCATGAGTGCAAACACGACGAAACGCACCGCAGCCGCACCTTCCGCACCGTAAGCGGGAACAACGAGGAAGGCCCCGCCAACCATGGTAACGGCGCCGACGATGCTGACGACCAGGCGCTCGCGCACGCGATCCAGAGAGAAGAGATACTGCGTGCAGATGAGGCCGAGCACGTTGACCGGCGTGACCAGCGCCAGGACGGCAAGCGCCGGACCGGCCGGCGCGAATGCTTCGCCAAAAATCGTTGAGATCAGCCGCGGCGAGATCACCGCCAGTCCGAGGCTCAGCGGCAGGGTAATGTAGGAGAGATTGCGGACGACGGCTTCGAAGACCGCGGCCGGAAGCGTCGTGCCACCGTGGTCCTGCAGCTTCTGCGAATAATAGGGGACGAGACTGCCGGTGAGCTGCACCGGCAGCTGGAGCGCGAGGTTTGCCAGCGACATGGCAGCGGCATAGAAGCCGACGGTGGCGACACCCGAATAGCGCTCCAGGAAAAAGAACTCTACCCGGTTCAGAAAGATGGAATCGACGACGAACTGCACCGAGAGCAGGACGGACGAGCCGAAAAGGTAGCGGGGCGAGATACCGCAGTTATTCGCCCGCACAGCGAGGATGCCGGCCGCGTAGGTGAACTGGACCGTGAAACCGAGCGTGTAGCCGATGAGCGCGCCCGGAATGCCGAAGAACACCGCCCCGACCGCCACACCGGCCAGTTGGAGGATGCCCGAGATCGTCGAAAGCCGGAAGAAGGTTCCGACCTGCTGCTCGCCAAGCAGGTAATTCTTGGCGGACGACCCGATCGACTGAATGAAGAAGAGCGCTCCGGTAATGACCACGACGACGGGGGCGCTGGTCGCCCAGTGCTCATGCTCCGCCAGCGCGAATACCGCCGCGTAAAGCGCGGTCAGAAGAAGGGTGGATCCGATGACGGGGCGAAGCAGATAGGCGGCAAAGCCGCGCCGGTCGGCGGTCGAATAACCCTGGCTCTTCAACTGGGGAAGCAGACGAAGCAGCATTACCCCGGTTCCGAGCTCGGCCACGAGCGACGCGGTGACGGCAAGCCAGAGCGAGAAGGCGATGATGCCGTTCGCCTCCGGGCCGAGGAGACGCGCGGTGATGATCGAACAGGCAAAGCCGATCAGAAGAAGGGACAGCCCGGCGGCTGCATTCAATGCCGAATTCGCAACGATACTTTTGGCCATGAGGTAGTTTCTATCCGCCGGACACCGCCACGAGACTGCAATGGTTTCCTTTGCTTCTAGGCAGAAAAAGCTTAAGGAACCCTCCACCCCTGCCGGTCGCCGATCGGCGGCTTTACGGAGATTTAAGCGGCATCCGATATCCGTTCCTCATGTTCCTGCCAACCTGTCGCGGTGTCATTTGCAGATCGTTTTTCTCGTAGCCTCGTCGCAAGACAAGATGTGCGGCGTCGCCGACTACACGGGCAGGCTCGCCACTGCACTTCGGGACGCCGGCGCCTCGGTAACGGTCGAATATGTCGACTCCTGGTCCCTCCGGCACATAATGGAGATACGACATCGCTACGCCGGAAGGAAGGACGTGGTATTTCACCTGCAATACCCGTCGCTCGGCATCGGCAAATCGGTGTCGCCCGGGTTCTTGCCGCTCGCGCTGCCGAACATCTTCGTCACCCTGCATGAATTCCGGATCTTCCACATCCTGCGCAAGATGGTGTTCCTGCTTCCAAGTCTCTCCGCCAAGGCGGTGATCTTCTCCAACGACGAGGAGAAAGCGCTCTTCGCACACTATTTTCCGTGGTCGCATAAGCGCCTCGCAGTCGTTCCGATCGGCAACAACATCCCGCGACTTGCGACGAGGAAGCCATCCGGCGGCAACGAGCGCATCGTCTACTTCGGGCAGATCTCGCGCAACAAGGGGATCGAGTTCTTCATCGAGACGATCGAGCGGCTGCGTGAAGGAGGTTCGGTCGCCGAGGCCCAGATGATCGGTGCGCTCGTCGAAACCGACACGGGCTTCGTCGACTACGTACAGGACTCGGCAGAACGCCTCGGCATCGAACTCAAGCTGAACCTGCCGCCCGAGGCGGTCTCTGAAGCGCTGAGCGAAGCGACCATCGCCCTTCTGCCCTTCCCTGACGGAGTTTCGAACAAGCGCGGGTCAGCGCTCGCCTGCCTGGACCACGGCGTATGCGTGCTCACCACGCACACCGAGCGGACGCCCGAATGGCTTGCCGAGGTCACGTATCCCGTGACCGCCCCGGACGACGCCGCCACCATGATCGGGAGGATCGCGCATGGCGAGGCCCCCCATGTACGCTCGCCGCAGCGTCTCGAAAGGGAGATGGCGGCACGCGACTGGCACGCAATCGCCGGGGAACACCTCCGCATCTACCGACAGACTGCGCGGTGACCGCTGTCCGCGGATGTGCCGATCACTCCACGAGGGCGGCGCGATAGACTGCGGTGTATTGGTCGACCACCGTATCCCAGGAATAACCGCTCGCCACTTCCATAAGCGCGCGTCGCATCGTCTCGGGGTCGGATGCCAGGCCGGCAAACGCTGCCTCCACCGCCTCGGCGGCCTTCGTTGCGTCCTCGAAATCCGCAAGGCGGATGACAGAGTGCTGCCCGGCGAGGCTGCGATAGGCGTCGTTCGAATTGAGAACCGGCAGTAGGCCGGCGCTCATCGCCTCGACCGCGACAAGGCCGAAGCCTTCATAGTCGGAAGCGGAAACGAAGATCGACGCATCGGAAATCAGCCGACGGACAGTTTCGTTCGGTACCGCCACATGGACACCGACATGCTCCGCCAACCCGCGGGCGGCGATCTCCCGGCGCAGATCGGATTCCGTCAGATCCGATGGAGAACCGACGATGTCGAGATGCCAGCGCGGGTCCTTCTCAACCAGACGGGCCGCCACATCGAGAAGCCGCTCCAGACGCTTGTTCACGGAGAAGCGGCCGATCGTGATCATCCGCCGCATCGGAAGAGATGAGGCGAGGCCGGCAAATTTCGCCGTGTCCACGCCGTTCTCGACGAGCACCGTGCGACCGGCAGCGATCGTGTCGAAGAGATCGAAGTCCGAACGGCTGCAGCAGACGACAGCGCGATAGGCGAGGCAGGAGAGCCGCGTCAGCGTGCGGAACCAGAGCCGCTTGATCGCCGCGTACTTCTTTGTGTGGAAGAAGCCGCCATGCGTGGTGGCAACCATGGGTCTGTTGTGGAAAGGACGCGTGACGGCGAGGAAGTCGAAGAAGAAGTCGACGGCATGGACGTGCACAAGATCGGCATCACGAATGTGCCGGAGCACTTGAGGGGCCACCGGATAGCGAGTGCTGCCGGACCAGGGGATGCGCACGACCTCGACGCCGTCGATAACTTCCGAGGCGGGCAACGACCTTTCGCGATCGGTAAAGAGGCTGTTGCAAGTGACGACGCGGACGCGATAGCCGCGCGCCAGCAGAAGGCGGCTGAGATTGCCGACAACGTCCTCGAGCCCTCCCCGCCCCGGCGCGTATTGCCGGACGACCTGAACGATCAGCGGCGCATGCCCGCTGCGCTGCGCAGAAGCGAACGTCGTTTCTTTTCTGGGGCCCATGAGCGATCCTTCCGGCACCGCGAAAACCGATGTCGCGCACCTCTCCGTTCGAGCCGAATAGAAAGCGCGAAAAGCTTAAGATCACGTATGTCCGGCGTCTCGCCGTAGCCGTGAGCCTGCGGCAGTCGCGGCCTTTCAGAAACCGTTAACCATGATCTGCGAACATTGCCTCGACCACTGCGGTTGCCGGAAGCCCTCGCCCATAGGTCAGATTCCCGACACCGGCCGCTCGTTGTGTCCTGCGGGATCGCAAACCCGCACCGGATAGATCATCCGGAGACTGCGAAAACGACAATCGCTGGCCGGAGACGATCTTGGGCAGGAAAATGGACATCGACATTTTTCAATTACCGGGAATCCTCAGACGCCGTCTGCACTACGTGATCCTCACCGTGGCCGTCTGCCTGGTGCTTGCCTTCGTCTACGTTCTGCGTCTCACCCCGCTCTACACCTCCTCCACCGAGCTTCTCCTGGACCCTAAGGGGCTGGTCACCGGCGGCGCTGACCCGGTCAACGTGACGGCGCCGGCTCCGCAGGACCAGTCCGCCGTCGACAGCCAGATCTACGTGATGCAGTCGCGCGCGACGCTCGAGGAGGTCGCAGACAAGCTCAATCTCGCCAAGGATCCGTTCTTCGCCACCGCGGTCAAGAAGGCGAAAAACGATCGCGACCGGTTGATGGCCGTCGTCACGGCCCTGAAGACGCATGTGACGATCGAGCGGGCCGGCCAATCGCTGGTCTTCTCGATCAGCGCCGAGCACCCGAACGCCGCGACTGCCGCGGATATCGCCAACTCGATCGCCGCCGTGTACCTGCGTCAACTCGACGAAGCCCGGGCAAGCGCCGCACGTCGTGCAAGCAGCTCCTTCCAGCTGCAGGCCAGCGAACTGCGTGACCGCGTGCTCAAGGCCGAACTCGCGGTCGAGAAGTTCAAGGCAGAGAACGGGCTGGTAAGCACCGGGCAGCAGGGCCTGGTCATCGACCAGCAGGTTGCCGGCCTTAACCAGCAGCTCATCGACGCCCGCGCGACAGAGGAGCGGCAGCGGACGATTTACGAACAGGCGAAGAAGCTCACGATCGACGCGATCGAGTCCGGCGCCATTCCAGAAGTCCTGCAATCGACCTCGATCGGCCTCCTGCGCGACCGTTACGTCAACCTCCTCGACCGCCGCTCGCAGCTTGCGACCAGCCTCGGCGGCAATCATCCGCAGATCAAGGCGATCAATTCCCAGATCGCCAACATGCAGAGCGCGATCGAACAGGAGCTCGGCCGCGTCCGTCAGTCGATGAAGAGCAGCTACGAGCGTGCTGTCTCAGACACGAAAGCCCTCACCACGCAGCTCGAGAAAATGAGCGCCACGAGCTTCGACAGCAGTGCGGCGCAGATCAAGATGCGCCAGCTCGAGAGCGAGGCGGACGCGGTCCGTACCCTCTACAAAGCGTTCCTCAGCCGCGCCGAGGAACTCGGGCAGCAGCAATCGGTCAATACCGACAATTCCCGTGTGATCACCGCCGCCGTGCCGATGCCGAAATCGTCCACGGTACTGAAGCTGGTCATTCTCGCCGCAGCCGGCCTCTTCGGCTTCGTCCTGGGAAGTGCGCTGGCCGTGCTGCGCGAACTGCTGGCGCGTCAGGTGCCGACCTCGGAAACGCTCGGCCGTCGGACGGGATTTCCCGTGCTCGCTCGGATCAGGATGCCGCGTCCGCACACGAAAACACCCCTGCTCCGCCGCCTGCCGTTTGTGGGCGGTGCGGCCGAAGAGCCCTCGCTTCCGCTAGGCGAAAGCCATCCGGCAATCCGCGCGCTCGCTGGCCAGCTCATCGAAAAGCTCGGTGAACCGGCGATGGTGCTCTTTTCAACCCCGAAACCGATGCCGGAAGCGACCGGAATCGTCGCCGACACGGTTCAGGCGCTTCTCGATCTCGGCCATGACGTGCTCTATGCGCCAGGTGATCTCGCCGAACGCTCGCAGCGGCCGACCCGCTTCGGTCGCCCGAGCCTGCGCGGCGCCCTTGAGCGCGAACGCGAGGACACGGGTCCCTTCGG
>DATGWU010000282.1:0-2379 GCA_035299345.1 Rhizobium sp. | reverse complement strand
CCTAGAAAGGACTGCCAACATGACCAAGTTTTCCGCCTTCCTGAACGACGAAACCGGTGCCGTGACCGTTGACTGGGTGGTCCTGACCGCCGCTGTCGTTGGCCTGGGCCTCGTTGTCTTCACCTTCGTCCAGCCCGCGATCTCGAACCTCGCTTCGGACATCGGCAAAGAGGTGTCGGCTGCCGGTTCGAAGATGAAGGCTGCCGACGGCACCCCGTGATCTCGTAGACGGCTAGTCTGAAGGGCCGCGTCACATGGCGCGGCCTTTTCATTTGGGCGGGTTCATGCCGCATGGGCGAATTTTCCGTGCCTCGGCGTGGAATTGTCTGACGAGCGCTAAAGTTTCGCCGCAATCGGCGGCGACCGTCTCGACTAGAAGGTAAGGTCCGACGTCCAAACGGAGACCAGGTTATGAGCTTTGGGAAGTTCATTGATGACGAGACCGGAGCAGTCACGGTCGACTGGGTGGTCCTTACGGCCGGGGTTGTTGTCTTTGCCGTCCTCGTCATGCCGCCGATCCAGACGGCCATTGTCGATATGGCGGTCTACATCGGCGACACGATTGCCGAGTATTCGAAGTTCCTCGAATAGCGGTCTCGCGGCGCCCTATGACTGGCTTTCGCCCGTTCGCTTGAAGCGGCGCGTCGCCTTGATTAGGTTTCGATGAATTCTCGACCTGAAACAAGAAGACCAAGAGGTAGCAGATGAGAGCGGTATTTGGATTGGTCCTTGTGCTCGGCATGGCGCTTGCCGGCGCGGCCGTCTACATGATCCAGGATTACATCGCGCAGACAGACGCACTGCTTCAGCAAGAGCGGGAGTTCAACGCCAAGGCCGGCAAGCTGGTTGAAGTTTATGTCTTCAACAAGGAGCTGAACTACGGCGATGCCCTGACCCCTGACGATGTGCAGCTGATCTACTGGCCCGAGCAGGCCCTCCCCGAGACGATCTTCCGCGAAGAGGCCGTGCTCTTCCCCGAAAACGCCGACGGCCCGCGCTACATCATGCGCAAGACCGAGGCTTATGAGCCGGTCCTCGCCAGCCGTGTCACCGAGCCGGGTGAACTTGCCGGGCTTACCGCCAAGCTCGCCCCCGGGATGCGGGCATTCCAGATCACGGTTGGCGTGGCCTCGGGCGTTGCAAGCTTCGTGCAGCCGGACGACCTGATCGACATCTACTGGACCGGTTCGATCAATGGCGTCGAGACGACCCGGCTGATCGAATCCTCGATGCAGATCATCGCTGTGGACGATGCCTTCAACGAAGGGCAGTCGACAGGCGGCACCGCCGGCACCATTACGGTGGCCGTAACCCCCGAGAAAGTGGCGCGTCTGACCCAGGCGCAGGCTACCGGTCGACTGACGATGTCGCTGGTCGGCGAGGATCAGAGCATCGTGTCCGAAAACATCGAAGTCGACACCAACGAACTGCTCGGCATTGTCGAGGAAGTCGTCGAAGTGGCACCCGTGGTGGTCGAGGCACCCAAGTGCTACGCCAAGCAGCGCAAGGGTGGCGAACTCGTCGATACCAACGTCGAGATCCCCTGCAACTGAACTGAAAGCATTCCTAGACTTCGCGGGCGCGGCCACAGGATATGGGGCCGCGCCCGTTGCTTTTTCCAACCCTTTGCGACGTGTTGCACGTTATCCACATAAAGAAAGCATTCCAACTGATTGATTATTGAAAACAAACATCACGTCCTTCATCGTGGGCTTGTTAAGGGCATCTAAGACCCTACCGAGGCGTGGTCGAAAGGGCAGATCACATGAACATGAAACGATTCCTAGTTGCGGGCTACCTGGGCGCCATGCTTGCGTCCACGGCGATGACGCCCGCTTCCGCCGAAGTCCTGCGTGTTCTGCAGGGCCAGGCGACCGGCGCACTCAACGTCCCGATGAACCGGGCCGTTGTCGTTGAAAGTGACGTTCCCTTCGCGGAACTCTCCATTGCAAACCCGGGCATCGCCGACATCTCGACGCTGTCCGACCGTTCCATCTACGTGCTCGGCAAGGCGCCGGGTCGCACGACGTTGACACTTCTGTCTCCGGACGGGCAGCTGATTTCGAACGTCGACGTGCATGTCACGCCCGACGTTGCCGAGTTCAAGGAGCGTCTGCAGCAGATCCTCCCGGGTGAACAGATCGAGGTCCGCACCGCGAACGACGGCATTGTGCTGTCCGGACAGGTGTCATCGACCGCAAAGCTGGACCGCGCGCTTGATCTGGCGAACCGGTACGCTCCTGAACGGGTATCGAACCTGATGGTGGTGGGCGGAACGCAGCAGGTGATGCTGAAAGTCCGCTTTGCCGAGATGAACCGCAGCGTGTCGAAAAGCTTCGGCTCGTCGGTCGCCATCAGCGACGGAGCGCGGTTCGCCGG
>DATGWU010000281.1:0-2848 GCA_035299345.1 Rhizobium sp. | reverse complement strand
GCGAACGTCGAAGGCAAGAGCTACGGCGGGTGGCCGGATACGGAGTGTCCGGTCTATCCGATGGGGAGCGGCACGATCCATATCGAGTTCAAGTCGCCGAACCTGAAGCTCGATCAGGCGAAGTTCGAACGCGACTATCCGCAGCAATGGAAGCGGGTCAAAGAGATTCGCGCTGCCGGGGGCCGGGCTGATTGGTGCAACAGCATCGCTCGCTTCTGCGAACTGATCGAGTACGAGCCTGACCTATGAAACCCCTGCACCACTACGAAGGGATCAAGGTCGAGCGCGTTATTCGCGCACGCGAGGACATGCACGGGTTCCAACGGAAGGCGAAGCGCTTCCTGATGGATAATCCCATGTCCGCGCTGTTTATCGACCTGGGCATGGGCAAGACGATCATCTGCCTCACATTGATCGTCGATCTCATCAACCGAGGATGGAAGGGCAAAGCCCTCGTGATCGCCCCGCTGCGCGTCGCCAAGGCAACCTGGCCGGACGAGATCGACGAGTGGGAGCACCTTGAAGGGCTGCCATACACTCTGATCCGCGCCGAAGACGATGACGACGATATCCGGGAGCAGTACGAGGCGGTTTATAAGCCCCGGTATGCCAAGGAACGCTGGTACGGAGAGACGCCAGCCGACGCAGCAAAGTTCGCTCGCGCTAAGGCTAACCCGGTGCGCCAGGAGGCGAAAGAAGCCAAGCGGATCGCACAGACGCTCGAAGACACGCAACTGCATATCATCAATATCGAGCGGATCGAATGGCTGGTGGACTTTTGGGCAAAGCGGTGGAAGACGCACCGCGAGAAGTGGCCCTACGATACGATCCTGATTGACGAAAGCTCGAAGTTCGGGGTCCACAACACATTGCGGTTCAAGGCGCTGAAGCGGGTCCTGCCGCGCGTCAAGCGGCTGCATGAGCTTACCGCATCCCCGGCATCGGAAGGGTACATGAAGCTCTTCGCGATGACCTACCTGATGGATCAGGGTGAGCGCCTTGGCCGCAACATCACAGCCTACCGCAAACGGCATTGGGATCAGAATCCCTACACGAAGGCGTGGAAGCTGAAGCGGGGACATGACGAGAAGATTGCGAACAAAATCGCGGATATCGTGATGACCCTTCGCGCCGACGACTACCGTGACGTGCTCAAGGTGCAGAAGTGGCTTCCGTTGAAACGGCCGGTCAAGCTCAGCAGCGAGCACATGGCCATCTATCGTCGATTCGAGGACACGATGTTCCTCAACTTCGATACACACGAGATCGAGGCGCTGAATGGCGGCGCCCTGGTGAACAAGCTCCTGCAATTCACGGCCGGCGCGGTCTATGACGAGTCGAAGAAGATCGTCGCGATACACAACGAGAAGATCGAGGCGCTGCGCGAACTGAAGGAAGAGCTTGGCGACGAACCGCTGATGGTCTGCTACTGGTTCAAATCCAGCCTGGATCGGTTGAAGAAGGCTTTCCCGAAAGCCGTGGTCATGGATAAGGCGGGCAAGTGCATCAAGCCCTGGAATGAGGGCAAGATCGAAATGCTGCTTATCAACCCAGGGTCAGCCGCGCATGGCCTCAACATGCAAAAGGGTCCAGGGCATGACGTTGCCTTCTTCGATCTCGTATGGAGCCGCGAGCTTTACGAACAGGTGATCGGCCGCGTCGCTCGACAAGGGCAGCGGCAGCTTGTCCGCGTTCACCATCTTCTCGTGCTTGGCTCAGCCGACGAATTGGTTTACGACACGTTGCGGGACAAAGGCGAGGGCCAAGAACGCCTGTTCCGCTTCATCCGGGCTATGCAACGCCGGATTGAAAAGAGGAAAGACGATGGACAGCTTAGACCGCCTGTACCGGCGAATGATTGGGAACGAAGCGAGCGACGCGTTGCTTGAAGCTGGCATTCATCTACACCTTCTGTTCCGCAATTCCATTTGCGGGCACTTGGCATTCGGCCAGATGGGCGGTGTAGCGCTGGGGGCGACAAGGACGCTGGTATCCGGCGGTGCGACCCCGCGAGAGGCTGCCCTAGGGCTTCTCCGGACGCCTGAACACTATCGACCCCGCAGTTTGCAGACTAGCCTGTGGGCCTTGGGCGAGGCAGCCGAGATCGCAGCAGACAAGATCGAAGAGCGGCGGTACACAATGGACGATCCGATTTTCTTCCACCTGGCGAGCGAGATGGATAACCTGGCAGGAGCATTCCGTGGCAACTGAGCTTAAACTGAAACGCGGCCGACCGCCGAAGGAACGGAACGAAGTTACTTCCGAGCTTCTGGCGACCGGCGAGGCGACGATGGCGCAGCTTGCGCAACTCTTCGAGACGGACGCGAAGACCCTACCGCGCCGCCTCAGAGGCATCCGGCCAGCCGGCACGCGCAACAATGCCAGCACCTACAAGATTCGCGATGCGGCCTCCCGCCTGGTGAAGCCCGGCTATTCGATTGAGCAGTACCTTCAGAGGATGCACCCGAACGAATTGCCGGTTGGCCTGATGAAAGAGTTTTGGGCCGGGCAGAAGTCACGCCAGGAGTTTGAGATCAAGGCGGGCGACCTGTGGAACACCGCCCAAGTCGTCGAAGCACTGGCCGAGGCTTTCAAAGTCGCGCGAATGACGATATTGCTGATGCCCGAAACAATCGAGCGTGAAACCGGCGTCACCGATGGGCAGCGGAAAGTTCTGCGCCGGTTGACGGACGGCCTGATCGACGAATTGCGTGAAGCCCTCGTAGAGAAGTTCAAGGATTATGAGCCAACGACCCGACCCGCAGAGCTTCCATCCTTTAACGGAGTGGGACCCGGAGAAGACGGAGATCGAGTTCTTCAAACCGAGGAAGACGAGGAAGACCCTGAC
>DATGWU010000280.1:0-7392 GCA_035299345.1 Rhizobium sp. | reverse complement strand
CCATCGCAGAGGCACGCGTGATATCCGAGCCAGGCGTGCCGGTCTCGCCGTCGAGTCCCAAGAAGACCCTGGTTCTGGCGCTTTCGGCCATGCTCGGCCTCATGGCCGGCGGCGCACTCGCCTTCGTCCAGGAGATGCGAGAACGGTATTTCCGGCTGGAAAGCGACGTCCGGTCGGCGCTTGGCCAAACCTCCCTTGGCTATTTGCCGCTGGTCGGCGCCGCGCCTGAAACGCCTCTGCAGCGTCTGCGTGCAGCGCTCGACCGCCGGCGCGGTCGCCCCGCGCCGCCACCGGCCCATATGCCGCTCGAACGCATGACGCGCATCGTGCTCGATACGCCGCGATCGGCTTTCGCGGAAACATTGAGGAACGCCAAGCTCGCGACCGACATCGTGCTGCAGGGTCGTCCCAGCCGGGTCATCGGCATCGTGTCGGCCATGCCCGGAGAAGGCAAGACGACGGTTGCCGCCAACTTCGCGGCATTGCTCGCAGCTTCGGGCAAAAAAACGCTTCTCATTGACGCGGATCTGCGCAATCCCAAGCTCAGCCGAATGCTGAAACCCGTTCCAAAGGCGGGCCTCGTAGAAGCCGTCCTCGGCGACATCACATGGACGAACGCGGTCAGGGTCGACCAGCAGTCCAAACTCGCCGTTCTTCCGGTCGCCCCGCGCCCGAACGGCGACACCCATCCCCACACCAACGAGCTGCTCGCGTCGCCGGGCATGGCGAGCATCCTGGAAAACGCCCGTCAGATCTTCGACTACGTTATCGTCGATCTGGCGCCGATCGGACCGGTCGTCGATGCGAAAGCGTTTTCGGCCCACGCCGACGGCTTCATCTATGTCGTCGAGTGGGGCAAGACGCCGAGCCGGCTGGTCGCAGACCTTCTGGCCGCCGAGCCGCATATCGCGGCAAAGATTCTCGGCGTGCTTCTCAACAAGACCGACATGACGCAACTTGCCAAGTACAGCGATTTCGGCGGGCAGGAGAAATTCCGACGGGAGTACGACAAGTACTACTGATCACACGAACGGCAGCCTCCGCCGCACGCATCTACATGTTCGGCGGAGGCTGTGTTGCGTCCGGGGTTCAGCGATAGCGATCCGAACGCCCGACGCTTTCGTAGACGAAGCCATGATCGGCGACGTGCCCCGGCGAGTAGATGTTTCGCAGGTCGACCAGGACCGGTGCATTCATCAGGTCCTTGAGCCTCGGGAAGTCGAGGGAACGGAATTCTTCCCACTCCGTAATGATCACCAGCGCATCCGCCCCGCGTGCCACGCCTTCCGCATCGTCACGGTAGTCGATCTCGGGCATGAGGTCGCGGGCCGCCTCCATGCCCTCCGGATCGTAGGCCTGCAGCAGCGCGCCCTTGTCGAGCAACGCCTGGACGATCGACAAGGCCGGAGATTCCCGCACGTCGTCGGTATCGGGCTTGAAGGTCAGGCCCAGAATACCGATCGTCCTGCCGCGGACATTACCGCCAACCGCCCGCTCGACCTTGCGTGCCATGGCGCGCTTGCGCGTCTCGTTGATGCCGACGATCGTCTCGATGAGACGGATCGGCTTGTTGTGGTCCTGGGCGGTTTTCACGAGCGCCAAGGTATCTTTCGGGAAGCACGAGCCGCCATAGCCGGGGCCGGCATTCAGGAACTTCCGGCCGATACGGCTGTCGAGACCCATGCCCAGCGACACGTCCTGCACATTCGCCCCGACCTCCTCGCAGAGATCGGCGATTTCGTTGATGTAGGCGAGCTTCAGCGCGAGGAAGGCATTCGCCGCGTACTTGGTGAGTTCGGCGGTGCGGCGCGAGGTGAAGACCACCGGGTGCTTTTCGGAGTCGAGCGGAGCGTAGACCTCGGCCATCACCGCGTTGGCCCGATCGTCATTCGATCCGACCACCACCCGGTCCGGCGCCATGAAGTCGGCGATCGCCGCCCCTTCCCGCAGGAATTCCGGATTGGAGACGACGGCGACATCGGCATCGGGGTTGACCTCGCCGATGATCCGCTCGAGCTGGTCGCCGGTGCCGACCGGAACGGTCGACTTGGTGACGAGAACGGTGAAGCCGCGCAGCGCCTCGGCCACTTCGCGCGTCGCTGAATAGACATAGCTCAGATCTGCGTGGCCGTCGCTCTTGCGCGACGGCGTGCCGACCGCGATGAAAACCACATCCGCATCCGCGACGGGGCCGGCGAGTTTCGTCGTGAAATGCAGTCGCCCGGCCGCTACGTTGCGGGCGATCATGTCCTCGAGCCCCGGTTCGTAGATCGGAACCTCGCCGTTGTTCAGCCGGGCAATCTTCGACGCGTCCTTGTCGATGCAGACGACGTCGTGACCGAATTCCGACAGACATACTCCAGAAACCAGACCGACATAGCCGGTGCCAATGATCGCTATCCGCAAGATGCACTCCACTCGCAAAAAACCAGCCGGATGCCGCTGGACGCACATCGCCAAGAGACGCGGCAACTGCCAACCCGGTCCCGGCTGGAACACTGTTCCGATAATCGGAACAGTCTCTGGATTAACGCAACTGGACCAGAAAACCAAGCATTAGCGCGGGAGTATAAGCCTTCCGGGCTAGCACAGGCGGGCGGGTTCGCATGCCCACACAACCTCAGGGATTCGAAAGGAAAAAGGCCCACCAAGGCCCGCCGCAGCGCTCACGCTCTAAGCCCAAATCGCTATGTGCTATCGGAACCGAAAGCCGTCACATGAGCGGTGGGCAGACGGATCTCCCCGCATTCTTTCGTCGATGACGATGCGACCAGCACCCGAAACACGACCACTCACGCGAATAACGTCGGGTGCGAAACATCCCACCTCGTTGACGTTTACGTCAATGTTAGATAGACGTGTTCTGTCTTGAACCGCGAGATCAAAGGCATACTCTCGCAGTTGGGCAACGAGGAGGAAATGCACGCCGCCCGCTCGGGTGAAGCGTGATGCATACTATCGGGGAGGAAAAGCATGTCGGATGTATCAACCCGCCGCAGTGGCCACGCAGCGGAGAGGATTTGGCTCGCTTCCTACCCCGAAAGCGTACCGGCCGAAATTGCGCCCCTGGAACATGCCTCGCTCGGTGCCCTCTTCGAAAGCAGTTGCAACAAATATGCCGACCGGCTTGCTTTTTCGAGCATGGGAAGAGGCATGACCTTCCGCGAGCTGGAAGCTCAGTCCCGCAAGATAGGTGCCTGGCTTCAGGCCCAAGGACTGGCGAAGGGCGACCGCGTCGCCGTGATGACGCCCAACATCCTGCAGAACCCGGTGACGGTCTACGGCATCCTTCGTGCGGGCTTCGTCGTCGTCAACGTCAACCCGCTCTACACGCCGCGCGAACTTGAACACCAGCTGAAGGACTCCGGCGCCAAGGCGATCTTCGTACTGGAGAACTTCGCCCATACGGTGGAACAGGTCCTGCCACACCTGCCGCTGAAGCATGTTGTGGTCGCAACCATGGGTGACATGCTGGGCCTCAAGGGCCACATCGTCAACTTCGTCGTCCGCAAGGTCAAGAAACTGGTGCCGGCCTGGTCCATCCCAGACCACAGAAGCTTTCGGCAGGTTCTTTCGGAAGGTGCTCGCCAGAGCCTCAAACCTGTAGACGTGAAGGGCAGTGACGTCGCCTTCCTTCAGTATACGGGCGGCACGACAGGTGTATCCAAGGGTGCGACGCTGACCCACGCCAACCTTCTGTCAAATGCATCGCAGATGAGCATCTGGCTGGAGTCCGGGTTCACCAGTGAGTCGCGGCCCGAGGTATTGACCTTCATCTGCGCGCTGCCGCTGTATCATATCTTCGCGCTGACGGTGAATTCGCTGATGGGGCTGGTTACCGGGGGACACAACATCCTGATCGCCAATCCGCGCGACATACCGGCCTTCGTCAAAGAACTGCAGAGATACAAGGTCCATATCTTCCCTGGACTCAACACCTTGTTCAATGCCCTTATGAACAATGAAGAGTTCAAGAAAAGCGATCATTCTTCCCTGCTGCTCGTCTTTGGCGGGGGCATGTCGGTGCAGCGACCGGTAGCGGAACGCTGGCACGAAATGACGGGATGCCCGATCACCGAAGGTTACGGACTTTCGGAAACCTCGCCGGTCGCCACGGCCAACCCGCTGAACGCACCCGAATTTTCCGGGATGATCGGGGTGCCGCTTCCCTCGACCGATGTCGAAATCCGTGACGAGGACGGCAAGACGCTGCCGATCGGCCAGGTCGGCGAAATCTGTATTCGCGGTCCGCAGGTCATGGCGGGGTACTGGCAACGGCCGGAAGAGACGGCTAAGGTGATGACCGACGACGGCTTCTTCCGGTCCGGCGACATGGGCCTGATGGACGAGCGCGGGTACATCAAGATCGTCGACCGCAAGAAGGACATGATCCTCGTCTCGGGCTTCAACGTCTATCCGAACGAGATCGAGGAAGTGGCCGCCCTGCATCCGGGCGTGCTGGAATGTGCGGCGATCGGCGTCCCCGACCAGCATTCCGGCGAGGCCGTCAAGCTCTTCGTCGTCAAGAAGGACCCGGCGCTCACCGAAGAGGCGCTGAAGGCGCATTTGACGGCGAACCTCACCAACTACAAGCGCCCGCGCTACATCGAATTCCGGAGTGAATTGCCGAAGTCGAACGTCGGCAAGATCCTGCGCCGGGAATTGCGACCAAGCAGCTGACCTCGCCGCCATCCGGCCGACTGCGGCGCGCCGGGCCAGGACTGTGCCGCATCGGTCTCACCCGCCTCCAGAATGTCGCCGGCCAGCGCCAGCGCGCATGAACTCGCCTTGATCGCTCACGGGCGCCGCACTAGTGTCCTGCTTCCGAAAAGCCGAAGGACACTTGCGGCTCCATGATTCTGGCGTGGTGTTCGGATTTGCAGGTTACCCTTGCGCCTGCTCGGATGAGCAAAAGCGAACCGCAAAGCCCCCACGCCCGTTTCGGACCCGTGTCCGCACTCGAGGGGAGATAGATGCAGGCGATCATCGACAAGCTGTCCAGCACCGCAACTGCCACGAGGGCGGAGGATATCCGGGCGGCTTTCGCCGCCGACACAAATCGGTTCTCCCGTTTCAGCACGAGCCTCGACGACCTGTTGATGGACTATTCCAAATGCGCCGTGAACGAGGAAATCATGGCCCTGCTGGAAGAGCTTGCGGCCGCGACCGGCATTGCCGAAAAACGGGATGCGATGTTTTCCGGGGAGACGATCAATTTCACCGAAGGACGCGCCGTCCTGCATACGGCGCTGCGCAACCGCGCCAACGCGCCGGTATTCGTCGACGGCAAGGATGTGATGCCCGACGTCAATGCGGTTCTGGACGCCATGGGACGTTTTGCTGAAGGTGTCCGCAGTGGCCGCGTCACCGGCGCCACCGGCAAGAAGATAACCGATGTGGTCAATATCGGCATCGGCGGGTCCGATCTCGGCCCTGCCATGGCGACGATGGCGCTCGCCCCCTATCATGACGGGCCGCGCCTGCATTTCGTCTCCAATGTCGACGGTGCGCACATCGCCGACACGCTGAAGAGCCTGGCCGCCGAAACGACCCTCTTCATTGTCGCCTCGAAGACCTTCACGACGATCGAGACAATGACGAACGCCCGGACGGCACGCGACTTCGTCGCGAGCGCGCTCGGTGAGGAGGCCGTCGGCCACCACTTCGCTGCCGTCTCTACGGCGCTCGACGCCGTAGCAGCCTTCGGCATTCCGGAGGATCGGGTCTTCGGCTTCTGGGACTGGGTCGGCGGCCGCTATTCCGTCTGGTCGGCGATCGGTCTCTCCTTGATGATCGCGATCGGCGCCGAGGACTTCGGCCATTTCCTCGGCGGCGCCCACGCGATGGACAACCACTTCCGCGCTGCACCGGTGCGGAAAAACCTGCCGATGCTGCTCGGTCTGATCGGCTTCTACCACCGCAATGTGCTCGGCCATGCATCGCGCGCGATCCTGCCCTATGACCAGCGGCTCTCCCGCTTCGCCGCCTACCTCCAGCAACTGGATATGGAATCGAACGGCAAGAGCGTGACGGTCGACGGCAAGCCGGTCGCCGGCAATTCCGGTCCGATCGTCTGGGGTGAACCCGGCACCAACGGCCAGCATGCCTTCTACCAGTTGCTCCATCAGGGAACGACCGTCGTGCCGGTTGAATTCATGATCGCCGCCAACGGCTTCGAACCGGAGCTGCGTCACCAGCATCAATTGCTGATCGCCAACTGCCTCGCCCAGTCCGAGGCCTTGATGAAAGGCCGCACGCTTGCCGAAGCGAAGGCGCAACTCAAGGCGAAAGGTGCGAGCGAAGCCGATGTCGAGCGCCTTGCGCCGCACCGCGTCTTCTCCGGCAATCGTCCCTCGATCACTTTCGTCTACGATCAGCTCACGCCGTTCGCGCTCGGCCGACTGATTGCGCTCTACGAACACCGCGTCTTCGTCGAAGGCGTTCTCTTCCGCATCAACTCTTTCGACCAGTGGGGCGTGGAACTCGGCAAGGAACTCGCGACCGCGCTGCTGCCGGTCGTCGAGGGGAAGTCTGCCCCTTCGGGACACGACAGTTCGACAGCAGGTCTGGTCACCAGCCTGCTGTTACGCGCCGGATGACGGATCCCAGGGCAGGCCGCCGCGGCGAACCTGCCCTCTCAGCTACTGGGCTGCGTAACCGCCGTCGATGAGGTGGTAGCTGCCGGTGATGAAGGACGCCCGGTCGGAAAGCAGAAACAGCGTGAGGTTTGCCACCTCCTCCGAGCTGCCGAGACGGCCGATCGGGTGGAGCCCGACCAGCGCGGCAATGCTCTCCTCGTCCAGACTGTTCTCGACCAGAGGCGTGCGAATATAACCCGGGCCGACCGCATTCACGCGCACGCCGCTCGCCGAATAGGCGATCGCAGCAGATTTCGTCATGCCGACCAACGCATGCTTGGCCGCCACGTAGGCCGGCGCGTCGGCGATGGCATTCGTCCCGAGGATCGACGACATGTTGACGATGGAGCCTTTTGCCTGCCGCAACATGACTTCGATTTCGTACTTCATGCAGTAGAAGACGGAGTTCTGGTTCACATCGATGACGTGCTGCCATTCGTCGATCTCGTATTCGGCGATCGGCTTCAGCGGACCGCCGATGCCGGCATTGTTGACCGCGCAATCCAGCCCGCCGTAAATCTCGACGGCGAAGTCGACCATCGCTTTCACTGCCCGAGGATCGCTGACATCGACCTGCCGGGCGCTTGCCGTTCCGCCGGCTGCGCGGATCGCATCCACGACTTCCTGCGCGCCTGCCAGATTCATGTCGGCGACCACGACACGAGCGCCCTCCTCCGCCAACTGACGGGCGCAGGCCGCGCCGATGCCCGAGCCGCCGCCTGTGACGAGGGCGACTTTCCCCGCGAATTCCTTT
>DATGWU010000279.1:0-4164 GCA_035299345.1 Rhizobium sp. | reverse complement strand
TGCCGGCAATGGCTTCTTCGAAGCCCTTCTTGCGGTTGATCGCAGGCGTCGAACCGACGGTGCCCTGCAGTTCGACCACCTTGCACGGCTTGTCGCCGACGGTATTGACCAGCCATTCGCCGGCAACGCGGCCTTCCTTGACCTGGTCGGAAGCGACGGAGGTCAGGTAGAGATCCTGCGGAGCGTCAACGCCGCGGTCGAGCAGGATGACCGGAATTTCGGCTTCCTTGGCTTCCGTCAGAACGTCTTCCCAGCCGGTGGCGACGACAGGCGCAACGAGGATGGCGTCAACGCCCTGGGCGATGAAGCCGCGGATGGCCTTGATCTGGTTTTCCTGCTTCTGCTGGGCGTCGGCGAACTTCAGGTCGACCCCACGTTTCTCCGCCTGCTGCTTGGTGAGCGTGGTCTCAGCCGCGCGCCAGCCCGATTCCGAGCCGATCTGCGAGAAACCGACGACCATGCCGTCCGCCATAGCGGAACCGAACATGCAGCCAGCAAGAACCGTCGCGCCCGCGAGCGCTTTCAACAACTTCATGATTTCCTCCCGTTTGAGTCTTCTCCCAAGACGAGAACCTATAAATCATATAGTATGACTTTTGTAAACGGGCATCGTGCCGTCGCGGCATGACAATTGACAAAAAAAGAGGGCGCCCGACGGCGCCCTCCACAAAATATTCGAGACTCAAGCCAAGGTTTATTGCGGCAGCTTGTCGTCGACGCCCTGGATGTAGAAGTTCATGCCGAGCAGCGTGCCGTCGTCCGACTTCTCGCCGTCCTTCAGCCAGGGCGAGCCGTCCTGCTTGTTGATCGGGCCGGTGAAGGGATGCAGCTCTCCGGACTTGATCTTGGCTTCGGTTTCTTCCGCCATCTTCTTCACGTCGTCCGGCATGTTGGTGTACGGCGCCATCGTGAGGATGCCGTCCTTCAGGCCGTCCCAGATCTGCTCCGACTTCCAACTGCCGTCGAGCAGTGCATTGGTGCGCTTGACGTAATAGGCACCCCAGGTGTCGACGATCGCCGTCAGCTGCGTGTTCGGGCCGGCGGCGATCATGTCGGAGGCCTGGCCGAAGGCCTTGATGCCGCGCTCGGCGGCGACCTGCATCGGAGCGGTGGTGTCGGTGTGCTGAGTCAGGATATCGACGCCCTGGTCGATCAGTGCCTTGGCGGCGTCGGCTTCCTTGCCCGGATCGAACCAGGTGTTGGCCCAGATGACCTTCACCTTGAAGTCCGGATTGACCGACTGGGCGCCGTGGACGAAGGAGTTGATGCCCATGACCACTTCCGGAATCGGGAAGGAGGCGATGTAGCCGGCGACGCCCTTTTGCGACATCTTGGCGGCGATCTGACCCTGGATGTAGCGGCCTTCATAGAAGCGCGAATTGTAGGTCGCGACATTCGGAGCGGTCTTGTAGCCGGTGGCGTGTTCGAACTTCACGTCCGGGAACTTCTCGGCGACCTTGAGGGTAGCGTCCATGAAGCCGAAGGAGGTGGTGAAGATCATCGCGCAGCCGGAGCGGGCCATGCGCTCGATCGCGCGCTCGGCGTCCGGGCCTTCCGGGACGTTTTCGAGGAAGGCGGTCTCGATCTTGTCGCCGAGCTCTTTTTCGAGCTGCTGGCGGCCGCGGTCATGGGCCTGGGTCCAGCCGCCGTCGGTCTTCGAACCGACATAGACGAAGCAGATCTTCTTCTTGTCCTCGGCCTGGGCGCCGCTGGCGATCGAGAAAACCATCGCCGCGGTCGCGGCGAGTGCGAATGCTAGTTTCTTCATGGTGACCCCTTTTGTGTTGGAAGGTTTTTCGGAACGCTGCCTGCTGCCGTCACCTGTCCGGCACGAAGGCCTTGCCGAGGCAGGCCGGCGTGTTGATCAGTGTCGTGCGGCGATTATGGGAAATGATGACGAGGACGACAATAGTGGCGGCATACGGCAGCGCCGAGAGGAACTGGGACGGGATGCCGACCCCCATCGCCTGGGCGTGCAGCTGTCCGATGGAGACGGCGCCGAAGAGATAGCCGCCGGCAAGCACCCGCCACGGCCGCCAGGATGCGAAGACGACGAGTGCAAGCGCGATCCAGCCGCGCCCCGCGGTCATGTTCTCCACCCATTGCGGCGTGTAGATGAGCGAAAGCTGGGCGCCGGCAAGCCCGGCACAGGCGCCACCGAAGAGCACGGCGAGATAGCGCGTGCGGATGACGTGGATGCCGAGCGCATGGGCCGAGGCGTGGTTGTCGCCGATCGCCCGGAGCTTCAGCCCCGTGCGGCTTTTGAACAGGAACCAGTTGACCCCGACGACCAGCGCGACCGAGAGGTAGAAGATGATATCCTGGCGGAACAGCACCGGGCCGAGGAAGGGAATGTCGGAAAGCAGCGGAATGGCGATCGGCTGGAGCTTGATGCCGGGCGCGCCGACATAGCTTTCGCCGAGCATTCCGGAAGCGCCGAGCCCGAGCAGTGTCAGCGCCAGCCCGGTCGCGACCTGGTTGGCGACGAGCGTCAGCGTGAGAAAGCCGAAGAGCAGCGAGAACAGCGCCCCGCTGGCGATCCCGGCGAGGAGACCGATGTACGGCGAGCCGGTGATCTGGGTGACGGCGAAAGCGCCGACCGCGCCCATGACCATCATGCCTTCGACGCCGAGGTTCAGCACGCCGGCGCGCTCGGTCACGAGTTCGCCGAGGGCTGCGACGACGAGCGGCGTGGCGGCGGTGATGACGGTAAGAAGGATCGCCTCCAGCATCAGTTGCGTCCTCCCTCGATCGCAGCCCTCACCCGGTCGACGACGATCCGTATCCTGTAGTGGATCAGCGTGTCGCAGGAGAGCACGAAGAACAGCAGGAGCCCCTGGAACACGCGGGTGACCTTGTCGGAGACGCCGATCGAGAGCTGCGCCGCCTCGCCGCCAAGATAGGTGAGCGCGAGCACGAGGCCGGAAGCGACGATGCCGAGCGGATTGAGCCGGCCGAGGAAGGCGACGATGATCGCGGTGAAGCCGTAGCCGGGCGAGATGATCGGCTGCAGGTGGCCGATCGAGCCCGAGACCTCGGCGATGCCGGCAAAGCCGGCGAAGGCTCCGGAAAGCAGCATCGAGAACCAGATCATCTTGCGCGAGGAAAAGCCGGCAAAGCGCCCTGCCCGCGCCGATTCTCCGAGCACCGTCACCTCAAAGCCCTTGAGCGTGAACCGCATCATGAACCAGACGAGCACCGCCGCAACCAGCGCGAAGACGATCGACCAGTGCGCGCGGCCCGACGACTCGACGACGGCCGGCACAATTGCCTCGGTCGCGAAGGTCCGCGTTTCGGGAAAGTTCATGCCCTGCGGATTGCGCCAGGGACCGCGCACCAGCCAGTCGAGGAAGAGCTGGGCGATATAGACGAGCATCAGGCTCGTCAGGATCTCGTTGGTGTTGAAATGCGCCTTCAGCAGCGCCGGAATGCCGGCATAGAGAGCGCCGCCGATCGCGCCCATGACGAGCATCAGCGGCAGGACCAGCGGCGAATGCCATTCGAAGAAGACCACCGGCAGGATCGACCCGGCGATCGCGCCCATGACGAACTGGCCTTCCGCGCCGATGTTCCAGTTGTTCGACCGATAGCAGACCGAGAGCCCGACGCCGATCAGGATCAGCGGGCCGGCCTTGATCGCCAGTTCATGCAGCGACCAGACCTCGAGCAGCGGCTCGATGAAGAAGGAATAGATCGCATTGACCGGGTCCTTGCCGAGCAACCAGAACATGATGCCGCCGAAGACGACGGTCAGGACCATGGCGAGCAGTGGCGACAGGACGGAAAAGAGCGGCGAGCCGCCGGGGCGTTTTTCGAGTTCAATGCGCATGGGCGGGCTCTGGCTCGGCTTTGCTTTCGTGCAATCCGCCCATGAGAAGGCCGATCTTCTCGCGGGTCATGGCGGCGGCAGGTTCGGCGGGCGAGAGACGGCCCTCGGAAATCACCGCGATGTCCGTCGCGATCTCGAAGATTTCGTCGAGGTCCTGGCTGATGACCACCACCGCCGAACCGCTACGGGCGAGGTCGATCAGCGACTGGCGGATACGGCTCGCCGCGCCGGCGTCGACGCCCCAGGTGGGCTGGTTGACAACCAGGACCGCAGGCTGACGATCAAGTTCGCGCCCGACGATGAACTTCTGCAGGTTGCCGCCGGAGAGCGAGCGC
>DATGWU010000278.1:0-9521 GCA_035299345.1 Rhizobium sp. | reverse complement strand
AGAGTTCTGGGACGGCCCAATTCCGTGGGCGACGGTCAAAGACTTCAAGACATCCTCGCTCGACTCAACGCTTGAATCGATCACAGAGGAAGGCGTCAAGAATTCCGCAACGAACATCGTTCCTGCGGGGTCGATTGTCGTGCCAACACGCATGGCGGTCGGTAAGGCTGCGATCAATACGATAGACATCGCCATCAATCAGGATCTCAAGGCACTGCTGCCGAAGGGAGAGATTGATACCCGGTTTCTTCTGCATTTCCTGCTCTCAATGAGTGATTTTCTAGAGGGTCAGGCTCAGGGTGCCACTGTAAAAGGGATCAAGCTGGATCTTCTGAAGTCTCTACCCTTTCCAGATTTGTCCCTGAAGGAACAACGCCGGATCGCAGAGATCCTCGACAAGGCCGACGGCATCCGCCGCAAACGCGAGCAGGCCCTCGACCTAACGGATGAATTCTTGAGGTCAGCTTTTCTGGATAAGTTTGGTGATCCTGGGAAAAACGTGGGGAAGCATAAAGTCTGTCGAATTGTCGATCTTGTGGATCCCAACAGGCCGATAACTTACGGTATTGTCCAGCCCGGCCCTCATATTGAGGATGGAGTGCCCTACATTCGTGTCGTCGACATGAGGAATGGAAAAGTAGCCAGTGCTTCTGTAAGGAGAACCAACCATAAAATTGCTAATTCTTACAAGAGATCGCGCCTAAAGCCTTTCGACCTCTTGCTTTCGATCCGCGGCCACGTTGGAAGGATGGCGTTCGTCCCCGACGACTTGGACGGCGCAAACCTTACTCAGGATACCGCACGACTTGCCTTCAAATCTCGGTACGACGCTATCTATGTACGGTCGGTTCTCGAAACCGAAGCACTCCAGTTTGAAATGTCCAAAAGAACGAAAGGCGGTACCGTTAAAGGTATCAATCTTGGAGATGTCAAAGAGCTACAAGTGCCGCTGCCCAGTGTACAGCAGCGCGAATCTTGGGCTCAGCTGTTTCTCAAACATCAAGAACTCATTGAGAGGGTACGCAGAGCGTTAGAGGAAAGTACGCTTGCATTTCTGTCGCTTTCTCAGCGCGCCTTCAACGGCGAATTGTAGGATTTCACAATGCGTCTAAGCCACATTGAAATTGAGAACTTTAAAGGGATCGGCACAAAACAGAGTATCGACCTCGCGCCGATCACGCTGCTCTTCGGCCCCAACAGCGCCGGCAAGAGCACGATCCTTCAAGCGCTGCATTACCTGCGCGAAATCCTCGAACGCAACAACCCCGATCCCGACCAGACCATCGCCGGTGGCCTGACCGACCTCGGCGGCTTCGCCACGCTCGTCCACAATCACGACCTCTCCCGACCGATCCGCATAAAGGTTCGGATCGATATGAGAGATGATCAGGGCAGCGAGCGGCTCCCTCTAAATTCGGGTGCGAGCCTTCGTGACGATCGCTTCAACGAACTCGGCATCCGCTATCTGGTTGGCGAGAACACCGAGTTGCGCGACTACGCGGTTGTCCAGGAGGTTGGTGTCGGAATCGAAGTGCGCTGGAGTGATCTGATCAACGCTCCTTATGTGTCCCGTCTTGACGTCGAAATGGATGAGGAAGCCATCTGCTCTGTGGTGTCGCCGGCGCAAGTCGGTCGGGCGATGGCAACAGATTTCAACTTCGAACATTCTCTTATGCAGCCTATTAGGTACCCGTACGACTATCCCGAAGAAGATGAGAGGCTCGGCTTCGTGAATGTTCTCAGCGAGGATGGTGAGCTCCACAAAGAAAAGGCGATTTCAACCGACTTGCTGGAAGCCATATGGCACAATTCGCGTGAAATGAGCTCGGTCATGGAAGGACGGAATGAGCAAGAGCTCGAAGGCGCGGCTGACAGCTCTGGGTGGGATACAGATGTCCGAGTTGGCATTGAGACAGCGCTCGGCGCACTTCCAGAAATTGATACGCCACTCGCCTTGGACTTCGTGGACCCAGATCGCGAACTTTCGATACGCACGTTTTTTGCGGGTGGGTCCGCTGCCGATAAGATAATGGACAGCACATTTGGCCGTTCCTCACGCATAACGCGTGACGAAAACGAAGCGTATGAAGATGCTTTGAAACACTACAAGCAACAGCTCGACACAATCGCCGGCCTTTCCGCGATCATGGATGAGCTGATCCTCGGGCCTGTGCGCATAGTGCGGGACTATCTGGCTTCCGTAACGTACATCGGTCCTCTGCGTGAGATCCCGAGCAGAGGCTATCGCCCCCGCCTTTCACCAGACGAATCTAGGTGGGCTCAGGGACTAGCGGCTTGGGATGTGCTCTACACACATGCCGGTGATCAGCTACTGGACAGTGTGAACGAGTGGATGTCATCGGACGAGCGGCTACGCACTGGCTACGTGCTCGTAAAGTCAGAATACAAACAAATCTCTACTACAGACGGCCTTCATCAGTTGTTCAAGCGCGGAATCAACGAAGATGATCTTGGTGACTTGCAGGAGCTGTATGAGGCAATTCCAAGCAAATCTGAGATCAGCCTGATGGATGTGGTGCACAGTATCCCAGTTGCTCCAAATGATGTTGGCGTTGGAATTTCTCAGATGGTGCCAGTTGTTGTTGCCTGCTTAAAGGAACCCAAAGGACTTGTCGCCATCGAACAACCTGAACTTCACATCCATCCAGCTATTCAAGTAGGGCTTGGCGACCTGTTCATAACTGCAACGCGGGACGAGCGGCGGGCAACAGGCGCAGAGCGCACGCTATTGGTGGAGACTCATAGTGAACACATAATGCTACGTCTTCTCAGAAGGGTGCGAGAGCACAGTGAAAACGAATTGCCGCCCGGTGCACTAGGGTTGGAGCCCAATGACATCTCGGTCATCTATGTTGAGGCCACTGAGCGGGGCCCCGTGTTTCGGAGATTACGAGTTAGTGACAACGGAGATTTCGTCGACAACTGGCCAAGAGGGTTCTTTGAAGAGCGCGCCGAGGAACTCTTCTAATGCATTATGAGTATGCTGTTGAGCCTCAAGCCATAGGCTCGAGTTGGGAGAATTTTCGGTATCTCATTGAGAAATTTGGCTTCGATAGGGGTCGGTTGATATCGCAATTTCCCAAGAGTTGGTTTCGGGATGTCTACGAAGCAGCAAACGCCCTCACTCCGATGCAAAGGAAAATGGTTGAGGAAGCTCTAAAGCAGGCGAAAAGAAACAAAGTGGTTCGGAACCGTCGAGCTTTCGACCCAGCCATTGGATCATGGCTGGACAACGCCTTGGTCCAACATAGGCAACAGCCATTTCGCGCAATCATCGCCGGTCAAGCTCGAAGAGGTGAAGCCTCAGTGCTTTCCATCGATACGTTGGATGAGAGTGCACCTTTAATGAGGGTTCCTCATGAGAGCGATATTCCCAGAGATGTTGAGTCGATAGCTGCGGCGTTGCTTGGGCTGCTTCAGTTTGGGTCAAGACTGGTGTTCGTTGACCCTTATTTTGATCCCTTTAATCCAAGGCAACGAAAGCTCTTCCGCGAACTATTGCGCCTAGTCAGTGAAATCAATCCTGGCGCAACTTGTGAATTCCATTATCGCAATGACACAAAAAAAGGACTATCGAACGAAGTCCTACGACGTGAAGCAGCAGCTCTCTCTAATTACCTGATCCCTTCCGGGATGAAGATCTCCTTCTTCTGCTGGTGCGAAAGGGAAGGCGGTGAAGACTTCCATGCGAGGTATCTACTTACGGAAAGAGGTGGGATACGTGTCGACGCAGGTTTCGAGCCAGTCGGTAGTCAAGAGACGACAGATTTCACAATAATGGACAGCGATCTGGTGCATCGACGTTTAGCAGCGGTTTCACCAGATGCGGGGGTCTACAAGCTGGTGGGGCATGCTATATGTATCGCGTCGGATGGATCGGTCATATCGCTCGAGGACTAGTTTCTGCCTTCGGATAGGCAGAGCCTTTCCCTCCCTCAATGTCGTGACACTTGAATACTTTCGGGGTGATGGATATCTTAGGAGTGTCAAAGATGCAGAGGCGGGCCTTGCCAAGGGTTGGGGGACGCAGCATCGCCGCTGGAACTTTTCCCAAGGGGTGAAGCGTCAGCAATAAGACCGAACGCTTTGCATGGCACGGCGCGGTTTTCGGGAAACCGGAGCCGCGCCGTCTTCGTTTTTTGGGCGGCTCCTGACACAGGTGAGGTGCCCCTAGGGTCAGGACCCATTGAACTTGCGCTTGCGGCATGATTCAGGCTCCGCAAGGAGACTGATCAATGAGCAATCTTTTCTGGCTGACCGACACGCAGATGGCGCGGCTGCAGCCCTTCTTTCCCAAAAGCCATGGCAAGCCACGCGTCGACGATCGTCGGGTCCTGAGTGGCATTATCTTCATCAATCGTAATGGCTTGCTGTGGTGCGATGCGCCCAAGGAGTATGGCCCGCCCAAGACCCTCTACAATCGTTGGAAGCGATGGGGCGACAAGGGCATCTTTGCGCGGATGATGGAGGGTCTGGCCTCCGAGGCCGCCGTTCCGAAGACGGTGATGATCGACGCGACCTATTTGCAAGCACACCGTACGGCGACCAGCCTGCGGTCGAAAAAGGGGGGACAGAAGACCAGCGCGGCCGTCTGATAGGTCGAACCAAAGGCGGCATGAACACCAAACTGCACGCCGTCACCGACGCGGAAGGCCGCCCGATCCACTTCTACATGATCGCAGGCCAGGTCAGTGACTTCACGGGTGCGGCGGCCCTTCTGGACAGTCTGCCAAAGGCGGAGTGGCTGCTGGCCGACCGGGGATATGACGCCGACTGGTTCAGAGATGCGTTGAAAGACAAAGGAATAAAGCCCTGCATCCCGGGCCGGAAGTCACGCGGCAAGCCCATTAAGCACGACAAGCGCCGCTACAAACGACGCAACAGGATCGAGATCATGTTCGGCAGGCTCAAGGACTGGCGGCGCGTTGCCACCCGCTACGACCGGTGCCCGAAGGTCTTTCTCTCCACCGTCGCCCTCGCCGCAATCGTCATGTTCTGGCTATGAAACAAGAACGAGTCCTGACCCTAGAGACCGCTTTCGGGCTCCTTGCGCGGAAGTCGGTGCTCAGCCCCTCCCGCATAAGCCCAACAAGCAAAGCAAGAATTCGACCGCACCCGGATCGGGTGAACGCTTTCGCTGTGGGACGCTAGGAGTGAATATCCGGCAGGGTCCCGACGCCAGGGATCGAGGGACCGCAGCGGTCCCTCGCTCGCGCTGCTCTCAATCCTCGTCGAACTTCATCCTGTCCTCCCGTCTGGGCCTCTCGGGCCGGTGGTTTCCGAGCCGGCGCCCGGTTTTGGGGTCCGTGTCGAGATAGGCGCCCTGCGCGCGCCGCATGAACTCCGCGAACTGGGTCAGAGCATCCACCTGATCATCTTTGTCGGCATTCGGAAAAGCGAGGAGTTCGCGACGGAAGTCGTCGAACCAGGGGGTATCGGTCGGGATGACGAGATTGCCGGACTTGATCCAGTCGGTGTGAGGGATGAAACGGTCCTCCTTGCTCGCGACAACGTTGACTGCCTGGAAGACCCCACAGGCGTTTTTTCTGAACTCCTGGAGAAGCGAGTTTCCAAGTGCTGACGCCTCGATAAGCACCTTGTCCACCTTCCAGTGTGCCCGCAGACGCAGTACGGCGGCCTTGAGCTCCGTGTAGTCGACGCGCTTGCGGTAGATATCGAGAAGGTACCAGCGCTCGTCGTGAGCGTGCCAGCCAAACGTCATCCCGACCGAGAAGTCGCATCTCGGACCGTCCTTGGCGGCGGTATCCCAACTCTGAACCCGGCGCACGAAGCGGTTGAGGTCAGGCAGCGTATCGACCAGATGGAGGTCCTGCATCGACAGGTATTCGCTCTCCCCGTCGATCGGGTTCTGCTGGTATTGCGCCTGGAACGCGTACTTCCCGATTGTAGCCTTGATGTGGTCGAGAACGTCCTGCGGTTCCCTTTCTGGGTTCAGAAGGTCACCGGGCTTTCGGTGGAAGACCCGGTTGTTGTAGAGCGGGATCTCCTGTGGCACCTCCGCGATCGACGGCAGGCAGAGGTGATCAAACATCCCCTTCTCCAGAAGGTAAGCGGAAAAGTCATCTGGATGAAGGCGTTGCTGGATCGAGAGGATACGCCCCGTTCGCTTGTCGTTCAGCCGCGAGAACAGGGTCTGGTCGAAGTAGTCGCGAAGCCCCTGCCGATAGGACGCGTGTCGCATCTCCGAGGGCTTTCCGAGGTCGTCGATGATAATCAGGTTAGCGCCGAAGCCGGTGATCCCGCCCTCGATTGAGACGCACTTACGGCCGCCACCGACTGTCGTCTTCACGTGCTCATGCCGGTTGTGCTTGGGACTGATGGACATGCGCGGAAACAGCCGGCGGTAGAACGGGCTCTCGACGAGGCGGCGGAAGAGCTCCGCCAGTTCGCGCGCCAGATCCTTGTTGTAGCTGACAACCACGATCTGTTGCCTCGGGTCGCGTCCAAGTACGAAGGCCGGCAGGATTACCGAACCGCAAATCGACTTGAGGTGCCGCGGCGCGATCGAGATCATCAGGCGCTTGCACTGCCCAGTGGCGACGCGCTGGATCGCGCAGCACATCGCCTCGACATAGTCTTCCCGGGCGAGCGTCTCGCCCGGGAAGAGTTCCTCGAACGCCTGCACGAGAAACAGGTACAGGTTCTCGCGCATGAGGGCGTCGATAACAGATGCCATGTCCGATTGGGGGGTGCTCATGGTGACAGCCCCTCCTGGAGCGAAGCAAAGAGGGCGTCAGGATCGCTGCCGAATATGTCCGCGAGGGCCTCAAGGACGGCGATGCCAGCCTGCGGATCCTCATCGGCGCCATGCCCGTTGGCCGCCAGTGCGGCCTCCCTTGCGTCCTGCACGTAGGGCAGAAGCTTGAGCACCCGGTCGATGTGGCGCAATTCGCCCTTCACGGCCCCGTTCACCAGCTGCCGCAGAATGGCTTCGACCATGGTGACCTCGCGCCGCTTGCCGTTCTCGGTGATGGGGATCTTCCGGAAGAAGACCTCCTCGAGCATGGTGCCGACGCTCTTCGCGGCCTTAGGCCTGCCCCTGGGATTGCCCGACTTGTCCTTCTTGAACTGCCCGGACCTGGGAGGCCGGCCATAGCCGACCTCGTAATCGCGGGCGTCATTGTCACGCGTCGACATCGCCGGCCTCCGTCGTGTTCGCGGTTTCCGCCCTGGCGGCACGCGCGGCAAAGGTCTCACCCGTCGCCGCGTGAACCGCGTCCTGACCCGTCATCGCCTGCCAGCGGCGAATGGCGACGTCGACGTAGAGGGGGTCAAGCTCGATGAGCCGCGCCTTGCGGCCGGTCTTCTCGGCCGCGAGGAGCGTCGAGCCTGAGCCACCAAAACAGTCGAGCACGATGTCGCCGCGATACGTGACATCCATCATCGCGTCTGCGACGAGAGCGGTCGGCTTGACCGTCGGGTGGTCGGCCAGATCGGCTTCCCGGCCCTTCCCGAAGCTGTTGACGCCGGGGTAGTCCCAGACGTTCGTCCTGTTCCGGCCATGCTTGCCAAGCTCGACATTGTTGATGTGCGGCGCGCCAGGCTTGCGGAAGATGCAGATCAGCTCGTGCTTGGAGCGGTAGAGGCTGCCCATCCCGCCATTCGTCTTGTTCCAGACGCAGAGGTTGATGAGGTCGAGGCCGGCCGCCTTGCCGACGGCGATCAGCTCTTCGATGTGCCGCCAGTCCATGCAGACCATCGCGATCCCGCCCTTCGGCAGGTTTGAAACCAGGAGCGCAAGGCAAGCCATCAGGAACGCGTGGAATTCATCCTCGGACATTTCGCCCGAGGCCATCGCGAACTCCCGATGAGCACCGCCGCTCCCGCTGCGGACGTGGCCGTTTATGGCCACGTTGTATGGCGGGTCTGTGAACACCATCCGCGCGGTTTCTCCCATGAGTACCGCCTTGTAGCTCGCTTCGTGAAGCGAGTTCGCGCAGAGCACGCGGTGATGGCCGAGGATCCAGAGGTCGCTCGGTTGCGTGACTGCGGGCTTCGCGGGGTCCGGACCCTCAACGATTTCCTGCTCCCCGTCGGTGTCATCATTAACTCCCCCGATGAGCAGGTCGATCTCTGGCATGTCGAAGCCGGTCAAAGTGACGTCAAACTCGAGCTCACCCGCGACCTGCAGCTCCACCAGGTCAATGAATTCGATCCGGAGCGTGTCGCGGTTCCAATCAGAGAGCTCGGCGAGGCGGTTGTCGGCTATCCGGTAGGCCCGGACCTGCGTCGGCGTCAGGTGATCGGCGCAGATCGTTGGGATGATAGCCATCCCCAGGAGCTTCGCGGCCTCGACCCGCCCGTGGCCGGCGATGATGTTGCGATTAACGTCAATCACGACCGGCATGATGAACCCGAACTCGGCGATTCCCTCCATGAGCCGCGAGAGGCTCTTCTCGGTGTGGATCCGGACGTTGTTCGGGTATGGCTTGAGGGAGGCCACCTCGGTCTGGGTGACCTCGCGGGCCAGCCAGACGGGGCGGTTCCGGGCGTCCCCGGTGAAGAGGTACGGTTGAGCTGGCATTGCAGCTGTCCTTTCATGTCCTTGCGCCGAAGCGCGGAGTAAGAAAGGATCGCCAAGGGTGCGTCGGAGAGAGCAAACGATGCAACTCCCCGGATCCTGCGATCCGGTGAAATTGCCCTCGAATGCCTATTGTGAACCGGCCGCGCCGGACACTTCGCTTCCAATGAGCTGGTGCAACTTACCGCAAAGGGATGCCTTCCGCAACACACTGTTTTTTATTGGAAATACAGGACAGATTCTTCGTCAACGACGCCACAATCCGCTGGACTACGGCTGCGAACAGAGCTTTTGTGGAAACACGCCCGGACCTGACCCCGGGCGCTCCTCGGTACCGGGGCCGGCATGATGCCACTCCGCCAACCAGAGGAGCCAGACATGTCGAAACCGAAGCAAACCAAGACCGAAAGGGTGCGCGCGATGCTCGCGCGACCGCAAGGCGCAACCCTCGAGGCGATTTGCGAGGCGACCGGCTGGCAGCCCCACTCGGCCCGCGCCGTTCTGAGCGGGTTGCGGAAGTCCGGCACCCCAATCGCGCGCGAAGCGGCGTCCGACGGCCGGGGCAGCGGCTCGGTCTACCGGATCACGGAGGCCGCGGAGGCCGGCACGTGATCCTTATCAGCGATCTTGAGACCATGGACCGGGCCGCGCTTCTCGCGGCCTGGTCGACAGTGTTCGGCACGCCGGCACCGAAGAACATCAGCCGGCCCTTCCTGCGCCGCTTCCTCGCCTTCGAACTGCAGGCCCGGCGAACAGGCGGACTGTCGAAACCCGTCGTGGTCGCGCTCCTGCGGAATGACGGCAAGGGTCCGGCGAAGCCCGCCTGCCCCGCGCTCAAACCCGGCGGCCGGCTCATCCGCGAATGGAACGGCATCACCCACATCGTCGATGTCACCGAGACCGGCTTCGTCTGGAAGAGCGAGACCTGGCGCTCCCTCTCCTCCATCGCGCGCGAGAT
>DATGWU010000277.1:0-15724 GCA_035299345.1 Rhizobium sp. | reverse complement strand
CGACCTGGTGATCGAGGCGGTCTTCGAGAAGCTATCAGTCAAGCGTCAGGTGTTCGACGCACTCGGTCGCGTCTGCCGTGCCGATGCGGTGCTGGCGACCAACACCTCCTATCTTGATCCCCGCGACATCGCGGAGGGCCTGCCGCATCCGGGCCGGTTCATTGGCCTGCATTTCTTCAGCCCGGCCAACATCATGAAGCTCCTCGAGATCGTGCCGACACCGGAGACGGACGCTGCGACCCTCGCCACGGGTTTTGCGCTCGCCCGCCTGCTCGGCAAGGTGCCGGTCCGTGCCGGCATCTGCGAGGGCTTCATCGGCAACCGCATCCTCAAGCGTTACCGCGCCGAAGCCGAAGCGCTGGTCCGGCAGGGTGTCGCAATCGCTGACGTTGATGCTGCGATGCGTGCGTTCGGCTTCGCCATGGGCCCCTTCGAGGCGCAAGACCTCGGCGGTCTCGATATCGCGTTCCTGCAGCGCGAAGGGGCGCGGGCCGCCGGTCGGGACGTTCCCGAAATGCTGGGTGACATTCTGGTGCGGGCCGGTCGCAAGGGCCAGAAGACCGGCGGCGGATGGTATGACTACAAGGCCGGCGACCGACGACCGCTTCCCTCACAGGACGTTGCTCAGCTGCTCCGCGACCAGATCAAGCCCGGTACTGCCCTGGATGCCGCCACCATCGCCGATCGCCTGGTCGGCGCCATGGCCCGCGAAGGCGAGGCAATCCTGGCTGAAGGGGTCGCCGAAAAGGCGTCGGAGATCGACCTCGTCGAAATCCACGGCTACGGTTTCCCGCGCTGGCGCGGCGGCCCGATGTTCTGCACATCAGCGGGCGGCTGACGGGCCGGGTGACGGAAACAGTTGTCGTCGATGTTTCCGAAGCTTCATCGCTGGCGATCGGCGCAGCCGCCTCCGTCCCGGAGGTCCTGCCTTTGGTCATTCGCACGTGTCGTCGGATGATCTCCGCTGATTCTCGGAGGGAGTCGAAGTCGCAGCCTTCATCAGCCTGGAGGATATGATCGCAGTAGAGTATGTCGGAGACGCGAGGGCCGGCCATTATCGGTCTTTCGGTCGGCCCGCCTCTCCTCCAGTTCTTCTGATAAGAGAAGACGGATCGCATGGTCCCTGACGCTGAGTGCGATCAGTGTCGGAGTGGTTTGAGATGATCTGTCTGATGAACGCTCTAGTTCATCAGATTCTTGATAAACCCGGCAATCTGCCGGATATAATCTCGCCACGGAGACTAGTCATGTCCAGACCCGCAGCTGAAATCGAAACCGCCCGCCTTGAGGCGCGCGTTCCCGTCCATGTCTATGAGCAAATCCAGCGCGCGGCCAAGCTGCGCGGCATGACGCTGACGGACTAACTCATTGCCACCGCGGGCGAGGATGCCCGCCGCGCAGTCGAAGAAACCGACGTGCTGCGTTTGACGACGGAGGATCAGGTGCGCTTTGCGAAGGTGCTGATTGATCCACCCGCGTCCAATGCCCGTCTGGCCCGCGCCGCAAAGCGTCATGCCGACCTGATCGCGCGCCGGTGAGGCCAAGGTATGCAATAGAGGCGTTGACCACGGCTCACCAACGCACGACGTTCTCGTACGGCGATGAGCGGATAGGTCGCAATTTGCGCGAGGCCGTCACGCAGGACATCAATGTCGGCGACGTTCGTTCTCTCGACTGAGAGCCTCTGGGAAATCGCCAAGAAAGACCAACTGAACCAGATCGTCTCCGACAACTGCATTCGGCAGACTGGTCAACTTTCCATCAAACAGACTTTCAAGGGAGCTCGGGGAATGACCGGCGATCTCTGCCCTTGCCAAGGGGAGCATTTGGATGGTTTCCATGGCGCCCCGCCAAGCTGTCGGCAACGTTTGGCAGGGTTAGCACATTTGTAGAGCCGGTCAGTCAGAATCGGCCGGGACGGTAATCTTCATCAACCGACTTTTTGATCGCCAATAAAAGGTCAGGCGCTCGTTGCACCTCATCGATAATCGCTTGATCGAGACCTCGGATGAAGCCGACTGGATCATTGTTGGCGGCTTCCAGAACCGTTTGATCATCTAGGGTTATGTAGGTGCGCTCAGAAGTAACCATCCTTTTAACGAGCGTTGTTTTGCCTGCCCGGCGTGGTCCAATAATCAGAACAATTGGCGTATCGGATAGCGCCTCATCCGCTCGCCGTTCAACAAACCGTCCAAACATGCGGTTCTCCGAATCCTCGCTGATCGGTACTATCGACTTCGGCTAATTGGAAGTCGAACGTCCGCAGATCGGGAATTTGAGGGCGGTGAGGCTACCACGGGGAGCGTCGGGCGATCGATCGGGAGAGGCCGGCAGTCGGCTCATTGACGAAACCGGACGATCATTTCAATCCGCCGTCGCCATCCAGGTCCAGGCCCTCGACGACTCCCCTACGACGCAAGCATCGAACGAAATCGATATACGACGAGCCTCTCGCAGCCGGACCGCGGGAGGCAGAGGTGGTCCCGAGCAGCTCCCGGATCAGATTTCCCTGACTTCGATGTCAACGAAGGGGAGCATATTGCTGCGCGCCGAAAATGTCGGCGTCGCCGGGGCTTCCGCTCGGGCGCAGACGCAGGATCGTGAACTTGATGGCATAGGCCGGATCATATTCGACGAAATCGGTCAGCCGTGCCCGATCGATGCCGAGGATGGCCCAGACCGTCTCCGGCGTCAGAGCCCCTCAACGTTTCACCCTGTCGCAGGTCGCGCGCTCGCGGAAAATGATGTCGAAGGTGATCTTGTCCGTGCCGGCATTCTTGCTGCGGATCGTCTTGGCGAGGTCGGAAAGTTTGGTCACGGTCATTGCGCAGCCTCGATCTGTCCGTTGGCGATGATGGCGGTGTGGGTGGGGAAGAGTTCCAGCGGGTCGCTGACTGACATCGTGTGATTGAGGGTCCAGTGATAGGCAGGGCTTGCCGGCATGACTTCGTCAAGGATGAAGGTGACACCACCGGCGGTGCCCTTGACGTCGGGGAGATGGGCATAGAACAGCTGGCGGGTGCCGGTGATGGTGACCTCCTCGGCCATCTCCCTGGTGGGAGCCACACCTTGTACCACGATCATCAGCTCGTGTGCCGGCTTGTCCTTCAGCGGTTCCATGTCGCCCATGACGCCGTTTCGGACGTAGACGTTGTAGTGCAGTTCCCAGCCGTCAGGGCCGAAGCGCTCGCGTACTTGCGTTCTCGCCCATTCGATCACCTCGTCGACGTGAGCAATGGTGTAGGGATCGCGGATGCCGCACATTCCGACGAAGCGTTCGCCGAGCTTGCCGGAACCTTCCAGTTTGACGCGGAAATCGGTTGCGGGGATAAATTCCATGCCGGTGACCCGGGTGGTCTTCTCCGAAACCTGCTCGTAGACGCAACTGGTCATGTCGAGCATGCCGCCGGCGACATACTCGAAGAAGGGGTTGGAGCGCTCATACATGGCGTGACCGGCGAAGGAGGCGATGGTGCAGCGCTGTTCCGGCGCCATGGCCGTGACTTCCACCCAGTCCTGCGTGACTTCACCGAGGACGGTTTCCTTGGCGCCATAGGGTTCCGCGCAAAACGAAGCGCATTCCAGCACCTTGCCGAGATAATAGGACTGCGCCTCCGGGAAGGCGCGGGCAAGAGCAGCACTTGCGAATACCGCGCTATCTGAGGAGCGGCCGCCGATGATGACGTCGCAGCCCTCGTCGAGCAATGCGCGGAACGGATGAACGCCGGCCATGGCGACGACGCGATCGGTGGTATCCAGCACCGCCTCGGCTGTTTGAGAACCCTCCGAAGCCCAACGCGAAGCTGCAAGCGGCGATTGCGGCGTTGCCCGACACGCTATGACCTTGCCAGCCTGGCGAGAAGAAGCATCTTGTGAAAAAAGGCTTCTGCTGGCCAAGTCGCATGAAATCCGATTCTTGTCCGTGAAAAATGATGACTGATGCATATTTTCATGAATAACGATAACACGCAACACGAATAAGCCTCGTGTCAATGTCAAGAGCGGCTTTCAAAGAGGATTTAGCGTCGCGGAAATCCCGAGGAAAGCGGCACTTGTTTTCCTGACTTTCGCAACCTCGCAGAATAAAAGAGGTTCGCGCTGCCAGTAATGTCTCCTGTTGGCCCCATTCGGTCCCGAAACCGTCTCTCCACCAGGGATACACCTCGAGCCTGCGTCCAGTTCGTCCAGCGTTCAACGTCTTTTCGCGGCCCGTGCTTCTCTCCGGGACCGGCGTTTAGCCCTCCCATGACGACTAATCTGTACAGCATCCGATGCATGACCGCGAGACGGCGTGCCGATGCGACTTTTGCCTTCTTACTGCCGTGTCACCTGGCAATATTCATTGCCCCTGCCTTCAACCAGCACCATTTCGCCACGCGCTTCATCATCGACTGAGCGGCCTCGTAGAGCAGCTTTCGCACTATCGCATTCCCGCGTAGAGAGACTTGGCTGAACCGGCTCACTTCGTCAGACTGTTTCAGTACGAGTTAAGACCCAACATCGCTCCGACCGATCGAGGATGACGAGACCTGTTGAGAATATCGACCGTCGAGACATCGGTGAACGAGACAATCGGTCCAATGCCAGGCACAGTCATCCGCCTCCTGAAAATCTCGTGCTGCTTCGCCTCGGCTAGAACCGGCTTGTGGAACTCGATGTATCGCCGGCTTTCCTCTGGCGGAGCGTTTCGCCGAATTTGATACGATAAGCACGCGCGAGCGTCGACGGCGACGAAAAACCTGTCCGGGAGGCAATTTCGTAGAGAGAAAGGTTCGTTTCAAGCGCCAGGGCGCGGGCGTGAGCTAATCTGATCTGGCGATAGTATTCTCCTGCCGGCACGCCGAGATAGGTGTGGAACAGGCGGTCCATTCCGCGCGTCGAGAGTGCGACGCGTTCGGCAATGTCCGGCAACCGCAGCGGCTGCTCCGCGGTTTCGCGCATCGAAATGATCGCGCGCTGCAAGGCGATGGGCAGCCCCTGATCGCTCAGGCGACCGTGAAGGCCTCGTGCCGTTGCCCTGTCATCAAGGCTCTCGACGCGCCCGAACATGTTTGCAACATCGAAGCGCAGCGCTTCGTCGGCGTATGTTCCGATGAGATCGAGCGACCAGGTCAGAACGCTTTGCGCGTCGCCGCATGTCACGATGTTTCCGTCGACGACGTAAGGCGCGTCGATGACCTGGAGCTCGGGGAAGTTCTCGGCGAGCTCTTTTCTCTCCATCCAGTGAATGGTCGCCTTGCGCCCACCGAGAAGACCCATGCGTGCCAGCAGCCATGCGCCCGTATCCAGGCCCCCAACCATCGGTAGACCCCGAGCCTTGCGCCTGACCGCGGCGGATGAATCGTGGTTCAGGTGATTGCGCATTCCATATCCCGCCACGAGGATCAGCGCATCCGTCGCGCCCACACGGGCAAGCGGCAGATCGGCTCCGATCAGGGCGCGCGACGAGCTGGCGATCGCACCGCCGTCGAGCGAGCACAATTGCCACGAAAACAGCCGTCGCCCTGACAGGTCTCGCGCCGCGCGCAACGGCTCAATGGCACTGGCCAACACCATGTTGGAGAAACCCTCGAACAACAAAAACGTCAGGTGAAACGGCGATTTTGGCGACATATGCACAATCTAGCGCGTTTTATGCACATCGCGAGGGAAAAATTGCTGTCACACTTCCGTGGAATTTGACCGCCTCCCGGAGTGTTCGATGAATCGCGATGTCTTCATAACCTGCGCCGTTACCGGCTCTGGCCAGAGTCATACCAAGTCCCACCTCGTGCCGATCACGCCTGCGCAGATCGCCGACGCCTGTATCGAGGCCGCCAAGGCGGGAGCAGCCATTGCCCATGTCCATGTCCGCGATCCCAAGACAGGCGCACCGACACGCAACCCCGCCCTCTATCGCGAAGTCGTGGAGCGCGTGCGCGCCGCAGACACTGATGTCGTCCTGAACCTCACGGCGGGCATGGGCGGCGATATCGTTCTCGGATCGGCAGAAGCGCCGCTGCCTCTGTCCCCCCAGTCGGATCTGGTCGGGGCCAGTGAGCGGCTTATCCATGTCGAACAATTGCTGCCGGAAATCTGCACGCTCGACTGCGGCACGATGAATTTCGCGGAAGCGGACTATGTGATGACCAACACGCCCGGAATTTTGCGGGCTATGGCCAAGCGCATCCAGGCCGCCGGCGTGCGTCCGGAGATCGAGGTCTTCGATACCGGTCATCTCTGGCTCGCCAAGGCGCTCGTCGACGAAGGCCTGATCGACGATCCGGTGATGATCCAGCTCTGCATGGGCATTCCCTATGGCGCGCCGGCGGATCTGAACAGCCTGATGGCGATGGTCAACAACATCCCCGGCGGCTGGATCTATTCGATGTTTTCCATCGGACGTATGCAACTGCCCTATGTCGCACAGGCGGCATTGGCCGGCGGCAATGTCCGTGTCGGACTGGAGGACAATATCTGGCTGGAAAAAGGCGTGCTTGCGCGCAACGGCGATCTGGTCGAGCGCGCGGCGACAATCCTCACGACAATGGGTTGCCGCATCCTCGGGCCACAGGAGGTCCGCGAAAAACTCAGGCTCCGCCGGCGGTAATCGGCATCTCAACGACAACAATCATAAAGAGAGGAACAGTTGAAATGAGCACAGCACTATTCGATATGACGCGTCGCGGCCTCCTGGCAGGGGCCGCAGGTTTCGCTGCCGCCGGGCTGATCCTGCCTCGCGGAGCCAGAGCTGCCGAGCCCAGGCGCGGAGGCAGCTTGCGCATCGGCCATCTCGGCGGCGCAACGTCCGACACGGTCGACCCGGCCACCTTTGCGGCCGGTCCGGTCGTGACCGCGATGCTTGCGGTCTGCAATAATCTCGTCGAGATCGATGCTGAAGGCAAAGCGGTGCCGGAACTGGCTGAAAGTTTCGAACCCGATGCGGAAGCGCGCGTCTGGATCTTCCGGCTTCGGCAGACGGCGACGTTTTCGGACGGCCGCAAGCTGACTGCAAAGGACGTCATCGCCTCGTTCAACCACCATCGCGGCAAGGATACCAAGTCCGGTGCAAAGGGCTCTCTCGAGCAATTGGCGGACATCCGCGCCGACGGCGACCAAGTGGTCATCTTCGAGCTGAAATCCGGCAATGCAGATTTTGCCTACCTGACATCCGACTACCATTTCGTCATCATGCCAGCCAATGACGACGGCACGCTGGACTGGCAGTCGAAACTCGGCACCGGCGGCTATGTGCTGGCGGATTTCGAACCGGGCGTTCGCATCACGCTGAAGCGCCGCGATGATTACTGGAAGTCGGATCGCGCCTGGTTCGACGAAGCCGTTCTGTCGACCATCAACGATGCCACGGCGCGTCAGAACGCCCTGATGACGGGCGAGGTCGATGTGATCAACTCGCCGGATCTCGCAACCCTTCCCCTGCTGCTGCGCCGCCCGGGGATTCAGGTTACCGAGGTAACGGGCACCGCACATTACGCCATGCCGATGTTCTGCGACGTCGCCCCCTTCAACGATCCCAATGTTCGCCTCGCGCTCAAATACGCCATCGACCGCAAGGAAGTGCTGGAAAAAGTTCTGCATGGGCATGGCCGGATTGCCAATGACAGTCCGATTGCACCCGCCAACCGTTATTATGCCGCTGACCTGCCCCAGCATGCATACGATCCCGACAAGGCGAAGCATTATCTGAAGAAGGCCGGCATGGAGGCGCTGAAGGTTGAAATCGCCGCCTCGGACGCAGCTTCCGTCGGATCGCTGGCCATGGTGCAATTGTTCCAGCAGTCGGCGAAGGCGGCCGGGATCGACCTCGGCATCAAGCGCGAACCCGATGACGGCTACTGGTCGAATGTCTGGCTCAAGAAACCCTTCTGCGTCAGCTACTGGAACGGGCGCCCCACCGAGGACGATATGTTCAGCCTTGTCTACGCCAAGGGTGTCGACTGGAATGAAAGCCACTGGGACAACGGTCGCTTCAATTCGCTTCTGGTCGAAGCTCGCACGACGCTTGACGAGAAGCTGCGCGCGGAAATGTATCATGAGATGCAGGGTCTGGTCAGCGAGGACGGCGGCACGCTCATCCCGATTTTCGTCAACTATATCGACGTCTCCAACGACAAGGTTGCCCACGGTCCCGTCGCCAACAACCGCTTCTTCGACGGCTGGAAGATCGTCGAACGGTGGTGGCAGGCATGAAGGTCGCAGCAATTGGCGGCGGCGTCATCGGCGGTGGCTGGATCGCTCGCTTCATTCTGGCTGGTCATGACGTCACCGTCTTCGACCCCCATCCCGAGGCCAAACGCATCGTGGCGGAGGTTATGGCCAATGCAGGCGACGCCTGGGAAAGGCTCTACCAGGCGCCGCTTCCCTCGCCGGGAACGATAAGCTGGGCCGCCTCGGTCTTCGATGCGGTCTCCGATGCAGACTACATCCAGGAAAGTGTTCCCGAGCGGCTGGACCTGAAGCACCGGATCATTGCCGAGATCGAGGCTGCGGCGCCGCCGCAGGCGATCCTCGCCTCGTCCACGTCCGGGTTCAAGCCCTCCGAATTGCGCGAGGGAGCCATATACCCCGAGCGCATCCTCGTCGCGCATCCCTTCAATCCGGTCTACCTTCTGCCGGTGGTGGAAGTGGTCGGCGGCGGCGAGGCCGCACAAAGGGCATCGGCACTCCTGGAGTCTGTCGGCATGAAACCGGTGCAGATCGCCCGGGAAATCGATGCACATATCGGCGACAGACTGCTGGAGGCCGTCTGGCGCGAAGCCCTGTGGCTGGTCAAGGACGGCATCGCCACCACCCAGGAGATCGATGACATCATCCGCTACGGTTTCGGCCTGCGCTGGGCCCAGATGGGCCTCTTCGAAACCTATCGCATCGCCGGAGGAGAGGCCGGCATGCGCCATTTCCTCAGCCAGTTTGGCCCGGCGCTCAAGTGGCCCTGGACCAAGCTCATGGACGTGCCCGATCTTGATGATGACCTCGTCAATCGCATCGCGACACAATCCGACCGACAATCGGGTGCCTATTCCATCCGCGAGCTCGAGCGTATCCGGGATACCAACCTGATCGGCATTTTCCACGCGCTAAAGGCCAATGACTGGGGTGTCGGCAAGACCGTCAGCACCATGGAAAATCGCTTCTATGCGCGAGAGGGCAAGAAAGTTGCCGGCTATCCACTTCGGCTGCACGAGGCGCACGTGACCGGCGGCTGGCTGGACTATAACGGGCACATGACCGAGTTCCGCTATCTCCAGGTCCTGGGCGATGCCACGGATGCATTCCTCATCCATATCGGGCTCGACGCGGAGTACCGCGGCGGCGGCCATTCCGCCTACACGGTCGAAACCCATATCCGGCACCTGGCCGAAGTGAAGGGGGGAACGCGGCTGATCGTGGAAACGCGGCTTCTCGGCTATGACGAGAAGCGGCTGCGCCTGCACCATGCGATCATGAACGACAGCGGAGAGACAGTCGCAACCGGAGAGCATATGCTTCTCCACGTCGACACCAGTGCAAACCGCACTGTCGCAATGCCGACGGAGTTGATGCGTGCGCTCGACGCGATCATCGCGCAGGATCACGCGCCGCATCCCGATCACGCGGGCGTCGGCATACGCGCCGTGAGGCTGAAGGAGGCGTCGGCATGAAAAGCGGGGGAGGGCGGCCCATTCTGCGCATGATGGCCGTGCGCCTGGGTCTCGGCCTGTTCACTCTGCTCGTGATCTCCGTCCTGATCTTTCTTGCCGTCAGCCTGCTGCCGGGCGATATCGCGCAGCAAGTCCTCGGACAATCGGCAACACCGCAAACCGTTGCCGCATTCCGGCGCGAACTCGGCCTCGACCAACCCTTGGCGCTTCGCTACCTGACGTGGATAGGCGGTGTCTTCACCGGCGATTTCGGCCACTCGCTCGCGAGCGGCCGGCCGGTGTCGGAGCTGCTTGCGGCGCGTCTTGGCAACACGTTGTTTCTGGCCGCCTACGCGGCGGCCATCGCCATACCACTGGCCATCCTCCTCGGCCTTCTGACGGCATTGTGGCGTGGCAGCTGGTTCGACAGGCTGGCCAACACCCTTACCCTGTCGGCGATCTCGTTTCCCGAGTTCTTCATCGCCTATATCCTGATGTTCTGGCTGTCGGTCCATATGGGTTGGCTCCCGTCGATTGCCGATCCCGGTGCCGCGCCCGACCTTCTCGACATGCTGCGCCGCGCCTTACTTCCGGCCCTGACGCTGGTCCTCGTCGTCACCGCCCACATGATGCGCATGACACGGGCTGCGGTGCTGAACGTGCTGGCGGAGCCCTATATCACGATGGCGCGTCTCAAGGGTGCTTCGCGCTGGCGGACCATTACCCGGCATGCGCTGCCCAATGCTCTTGCTCCGATTTCCAACGTCATTGCGATCAACATCGCCTGGCTGATTACCGGCGTGGTCATTGTCGAGGTCGTCTTTGTCTATCCCGGTCTGGGTCAGTTGATGGTCGACAGCGTCACCAATCGCGACATGCCCGTGGTGCAGGCCTGTGCCCTGATCTTTGCCTGCGTCTATATTCTGCTCAATCTCCTGGCCGATGTGCTGGCGATCGCCACCAATCCGCGCCTCCTTCACCCGAGATGACGTCATGATAAGCCTCATGCGAACCATCAGAACCATGCCGGCAGGCGCCCTCATCGGCCTTTTCGTCGTCATCGTTTACATCTTCATCGCAGCGTTTGCATCGCTGATCGCGCCGCATGGCCAGGCCGAAATCGTCGGCGCGCAGTTCGAACCCTGGAGCGCAACCTATCCACTGGGCACAGATGCGCTCGGACGCGACATGCTTTCGCGCCTCGTCTGGGGCGCGCGCAACACCGTCGGGATTGCGATGGTTACGACCGTCATGGCTTTTTCGCTCGGTGCCGTGACCGGGCTTCTCGCCGCCGCCCTTGGCGGGTGGTTCGATCTTGTCCTCTCGCGTCTCATCGACGTGATGATGGCCGTACCGCCGTTGATCCTCACCTTGCTTGCGCTGTCGGCGGTCGGGCCGGGGGTCATTAACCTGATCCTGATCGTTGCGATCCTCGATTCCACGCGCGTTTTCCGCCTGGCCCGGGCGACGGCGGCAAACGTCATGGTGATGGATTATGTCGAGGCGGCGAAGCTGCGCGGCGACGGCACCGCATGGATTATAATGCGGGAGGTGCTGCCCAACATCGCGGCGCCGCTCGTCGCCGAATTCGGCTTGCGCTTCTGTTTCGTCTTCCTGACCATTTCGGCGCTCGCGTTCCTGGGCCTTGGCCTGCCACCGCCGATGGCTGACTGGGGTGCCATGGTGCGCGACAATGCCGCGCTGATCACCTTCGGCGATATCACGCCTCTCTTGCCCGCCGCCTGCATCGCAACGTTGACCGTCGCGATCAATTTCGTGGTCGACTGGATGTTGCACCGTGCCTCAGGGCTGAAAGACTGACGCCATGTTGTTGAAGATCGAGAAGCTGAAGGTTGAAGCGAAGGGCGAAGCGGGATGGTCTCCGATCCTGCACGGCGTCGACCTCGAAATCGGACGCGGCGAAGTCGTCGGCCTCATCGGCGAATCCGGTGCCGGCAAGTCCACCCTCGGTCTTGCCGCGATGGGCTTTGTCCAGGCCGGCCTTCGCTTCTCCGGCGGGCGCGTCCTTTTCGAGGGCGTGGATCTTCTGCGCCTGTCGGAGCGGGAAAGATCAGCCTATCGCGGACGGCGCGTCGCCTACGTCGCCCAATCGGCAGCCGCCAGCTTCAACCCGGCCTGGCGGCTTCTGGACCAGTTTTGTGAAGGCCCGGCAATCCACGGAACGGCCAGTCGCTCGGATGCCGAGATCTTCGCCCGCCAGCTCTATGCCAGTATGCAATTGCCCGATCCGGCAAATTTCGGGCTTCGTTTTCCCCACCAGGTCTCCGGCGGTCAGCTGCAACGCGCCATGGTCGCGATGGCCATGGCCTGCAAGCCCGACCTGATCGTCTTCGACGAGCCGACCACGGCGCTGGACGTCACAACCCAGATCGGTGTCCTTACCGCCATCCGGGAAGTCGTGGAGACGTCCGGCACGGCAGCAATCTACATCACGCACGATCTGGCCGTCGTCGCGCAGATGGCCGACCGCATCAAGGTCATGCGCCATGGGCGCGAGGTGGAGGAGGCTCCGACCCGGCAGCTCATGGAGGCTCCGACGAAGGATTATACCCGCTCACTTTGGGCCGTGCGCGAATTCAGGCGCCCCGAACGTCGCCTGCGAAACACGGAAGCGCCGGTAATCAGCATCAGCAACGTGACGGCGGGCTATGGCCGGCTCGACGTGCTGCGTGACGTTGATTTTGAAATTCCCCGTGGTGCAACGGTGGCGGTCGTCGGGGAATCCGGCTCCGGCAAATCGACGACGGCCCGTGTCGTGACCGGCCTGCTGCCGCCGCGCATCGGCACGATATCGCTGAACGGCGAGGTGTTGTCGCCGAGCCTCGCTCAGCGATCGCGTGAGCAATTGCGCAAGATCCAGATGATCTATCAAATGGCCGACACGGCCTTGAACCCGCGCCAGACCATCCGGCAGATCCTGTCCCGCCCGCTGCAATTCTACCTGGGGCTCAAGGGAGAGGCTCGCGAACGACGCCTGTTCGAATTGATGGAGCAGATCGAGCTTCAGCCAGGACAGTTTCTCGATCGGCGGCCTGGCGAACTGTCGGGCGGGCAGAAACAGCGCATCGGCATCGCCCGGGCGCTTGCGGCCAATCCGGAAATCATCATCTGTGACGAAGTGACCAGCGCACTCGACCAGCTTGTGGCCGAGGGGATCTTGCGCCTGCTCAGTCGTCTTCAGGATGAAACCGGCGTCTCCTATATGTTCATCACGCACGACATCGATACCGTGCGCGCCATTGCCGACGAAGTGGTGGTGATGAAGGGCGGTACGGTGCAGGACAAGGGCAGCAAGACCGAGGTCATGGATCCGCCGCGTCACGACTACACTCGCCAATTGCTTGCCTCTGTCCCGCAGATGGACCCGGACTGGTTGAAGCGCCATATCGAGGGCAGGCAAGCGTGATCGATGATCCCCAAGTCCTGGCCTTTATCGCCGCGACCGAAGCCAGCTATCCGCCGGAGGCGAATACTGCGGGTGCAGGCGAAAACCGCGCCTGTTACGATGCCATGTGCGCGCGTTTGCGTGCATCCCGCCCGGAAGACATGATCGTCGCGGATCGCCCGATCGGTGGCGTGCCGTGCAGGCTTTATGGTTCCGAGACGTCCGTCTGCATCCTTTATCTGCATGGCGGCGGATTTGTCGTCGGTGGGCTGGATAGCCACGACGATGTCTGCGCGGAAATCGCCGATGCAGTCGGCATGCAGGTGGTCTCCGTCGACTACCGCCTTGCGCCTGAACATCTCTGGCCCGCCCAGATCGAGGATGTGGAAGCGGTCTGGCGCGTGCTCGACCGGCCCGCTGTCGTGGTCGGGGACAGCGCCGGTGGGATGCTTGCCGCGGCACTCTGCCTTTCGCAGAAGGGCAAGCGGCAGCCGCTTGGCCAGGTGCTGATCTATCCGGGGCTTGGCGGCGAGGGCGACGCGCCGTCCTATCGTGAAAACGCCGAAGCACCATTGCTGCGCGCAAGCGACGTGCTTGCATACAGGGACATTCTCTTCGGCGGCGCGTCGGTGACCGATCCGGTCGCACGGCCGCTGAAGGCTCCCGATCTCTCCGGGGTGGCACCAGCCTTCATCGTAACGGCGGACGTCGATCCATTGCGTGATGACGGCAAGGCCTATGCCGAACGGCTCTCAGAGGCTCGTGTACCGGCGAGCTGGCGCAATGAACCCCAGCTGCCGCATGGCTATCTGCGTGCGCGGACCACAAGCGATCGGGCCCGCCGCAGCTTTCACGCCATCATCGCGGCGATCAGCCGGTTTGCTGTGTCCGCGGACACACCGAACGCCATCCGATAAGGGCTAAAGCGGAGCGACGGTCGGCTGGGTAACAAGCCTGTGGTGAGGCAAGGTTGGTCCCGACATTGCGGCGCTGTCCATCTTGGCCGCGCTCCACTTCGCGCGACGCTTGCCGCCTTCCTCCACACCTACTATACCACCGTACCGTACGATCGACGTGTCACTCCGCGCCTTGATGGTGGTCCGGAGTGGCCGCGGCTTCGCCATGCATGCCAGCGTTCGTCGTAAGGTAGATGCCCTCGACATATCCGATGAAGGCGAGTTCCGCACTCGCGCCCACGGGCCTTAGCGACTTCAGCTGCCGTGGCCGGCTCCAATCATCGCTGCGCTGTGAGCCATCGCGTCCAGGTACCGTTCTTCGGCGCATCCTGGGCGGCAGGAATCGCGGGTCCAAAATCTGTGCCCTCCAACTTTCACCCGGTATAGGGCGCTCCTTCCCCTGGCGATGGCCGCACCGCAGTTTCCACGAAGTGGCGATCGGCCAGCCCCTTGGCATCTGACCCCATCTCGCGCAAGCCGAAGACATGCTTAAAGGCTGCGCTCAACTCGGGTTCGGCTTGGGCCGGTGCGAAGGGGAGATAAGATTAACGTTCCGGATATCAAGAGCCCCGGTTGCTGTCGTGGCTACGGGACCACCCGTGGCGTCGTAATGGGCGCGAGCGCTCGTAGGCACAAGCGCAAGTCCGGCAAGCAGGGCATAGGATGCGCGAATTCGTGCAAGTGTGAGTTCGCCCTGGAAGACTGATCGACGGAAGAATAGCTGCCGCGAGCGCGCCTACTTTCCAAGTCTGAGCTTCAAATAGCGGCCGACGAGGAGGGCGGCCGGGTAGAGGACTTCTTCTTCGGTGCGGGCGTGCGAGATCAGCTTCTCGGCAAAATGCGCGTACTTCGGTTTCTTCTCGACCTTCGCTGCAGCCACCAGATCGCCGAGCGCCTCCACGATCTGCTTATGCTCGGCCAGCATGCCGGGCAGCTCGGCCTCAAGCCTGTCTGTTAGGGCGAGAACATCAGCCATGTCCGGCACGACGGTTCCTGTCGCCAACGGCGCAAGCAGACAAAGTGGAGGTAGGGCGATCTCTTCCTCACGAACGAAATGCGGATGCAGCCGTTTCGCGACTTCCGCCGCCGCTTCACCGATACGGCCGCCTGCTCTCGTCGCTTCGAGCAGTTCCGCGTGAAGTTCGGCGTGCTCTGCTTGCAGCGGCTCAGGGATCTTGAAATCCATCGCTTGCTCCTCTCAAACACCCGGCTAGTCACCTATTTAAATATCATTTTCGCATAGAAATCACGTACTGGTTTTGCGACAGATCAATATGTAACTGCAGCGAGTGCATTGGTATTTTGGGTCGTTTTCTTTGTCGACAACAGTTGCTTCGGCGAGCAGGGGCAGGAAGTCCGCTTCGGGATGGCGCGTCGCGAACCGGTTTCCGTCGCATACGGTGCCGGCGGGAAGGTCAGTCCATCACGTCGTGCGCCGCACGAACCATTCAAAACGCAACAAGGCAGCCAGGCCGTCATTGCCCTCGAACAGATCACACAGGCGCACCTTGCCGACTGATGCATTCGGCGATGTCCACCTTGCGCACGGTGACATGCGCATTGACGGCGCAGAACATCAAGGCCCTGATTGCCAGATTTGTCCGTGTGGCGAGCGTCGCGTAATCCCAATTCCCGATTGACCGGCATGCTCGCCTGGCACTCCATTTACGGCAGCGCGACAATTTGGAATTTGATCAGGATCAGCTACGCCGGTGGTCTGCCGCGAAAACTTGCATTCTAGA
>DATGWU010000276.1:0-5050 GCA_035299345.1 Rhizobium sp. | reverse complement strand
CCTTCGTGGTTGATGCCGGCTTCGAGGCAAAGGTCGAGATGCTCTTCGACGATTTCGCGAGCGACCGAGCCGACATTCTTGTAGCCGACGCCGGTGTAATACGGGCCCTGCGGCGCCGGGAAGCCCTGTTCCGGGAAACCGAGCGGACGGCCGTTTTCGTAGAAGAAGTATTCCTGTTCGAAGCCGAACCAGGCGTCCTCGTCATCGAGGATGGTGGCGCGGCTGTTGGAGGCGTGCGGCGTGACGCCGTCGGGCATCATGACTTCGCACATGACGAGAACGCCGTTCGTGCGGGCCGGGTCCGGATAGACGGCGACGGGCTTCAGCACGCAGTCCGAGCTGTGGCCTTCGGCCTGCATCGTCGAGGAGCCGTCGAAACCCCAGAGCGGGAGCTGTTCGAGGGTGGGGAAGCTGTCGAATTCCTTGACCTGCGTCTTGCCGCGCAGGCTCGCTACCGGCTTGTAACCGTCGAGCCAGATATACTCGAGTTTGTACTTGGTCATCCTTGGTCTCTCTTCAGTGGGCACTCATCCGACGTCGACAAAGGTGGAACCTCCGGGCGACGCCATTCCGCCTCAAAGGAAGCAGGAAGCGTGCCAACTGCGGTCGAGCACGCGCTGACCGGCACGTTTTGTCGCAGGCGCGGGCGGACGGGGCGGCCTGAAATATGAAGATTCCTTAACAATTTCGGTTCGCCTCATGGAGGCTGACCTGCCTCACTTTTAACCGCCGGCGCGAGAACGCGGTGATGAATTCATGCCCAGCACCGTTTTTTGCGCAAAAGTGCCTAAACTTTATGCATTTAGCACATTTGATGTGCATTCCGCTTTCAAAGCTGCTAGAAACAAATCATCGCGCTCGGGCGTTCCCGGTGCACGATGGAAAACAAGAGGCAGCAGTATGGCGACGAACATCGTTCGGGAATCTGCGAAGATCTACGAGTTCCCGGTTCGCAACATCCAGAGGCTGAAGGACGCGCAGGAGAACCGCCCCCGTCCGCTGATCTACGACAGCGGTTGCGGCAGCTGGTATCACGAGGAAGCGATCCGCGAAGAGGAAGAGGCGCGCAAGCAATAGCGCGCCCCGGATTCCAGATCAGGCCTTCACACCGAAGAGCCGCAGGCGCATGACGCCGCCGTCGGGATGCATGGCGAAGCGCACATGGGTCAGCGGCCCGATATCGGCGATCGCCTCACCGGCATACTCGTGGACCTTGTCCATCTCCAGCTTCTGGCGGGAAAGAACCGGCTTCCAGGCTTCCGATGCCGCAATGTCGGCTTCCGACAGCGTGTCGCCCAGATCCGGCAGATAGGCGCCGAGCAATTCGCATGTGTCGGGATAGTTCCCCTTGAAGAAGTGCGTATCGACAACCGCCCGGCGGATGACGCCGGGATGGCCGAGGCGGATCACCGCCCAGTCGTGCCCCGGCCCGCGGCGGCGCTTGGTCTCCCAGCCGTCGCCCATGTTGAGGCCGCGCCCCGGTCCGAGCATTTTGTCTGGGTGGCCGTAATGGGCATCCGACCAGGCGAGCGATTTGGCACCATGAAAGATGTAGGCGAGATCGATTTCCTCGTCCGCGCCGACCTTCGGCCAGTCAAAATAGGCCGTTCCGTACACCCGCAACCGGGCAATGCCGCCGTCGGGATAGATGTGCAGGCGAAGATGCGTCCACACCCGCTCGCGATCGGCATTCGCGAAGAAGTGCTGCGCCGAGGGACCGAGCGGGCTCTTCGGCAGAAGCTCGGTCCATTCGGTCGCATCCGTCGGATCGCCGTCCGCCACGAAGGCGGCCTCGATCGAGCAGTGCGGCGGATAATTGCCGGTAAAAAAGTGCGTATCGACGTCGAAGCCGGCGATGCGCCCCGGCATAGCAAGCCGGATCACCGACCAGTCGTGACCGGGCACGCGCTTGCGGCGGCTCTCCCAGCCGTCCATGTACTTGCCGTTGTCGTCGTAGAGTTCGGGATCGAAGGTGGCCGGCGCGTCGTTCAGCATACGCTCCAGCGGCGCGAAGAATGCGTCGCTCGCAAAGACGCCTGTCGCCCCGAGGCGGGCCGAGGCAAGGTTGACGCAGCCTGCCGCGAAATCCGGCAGGAGGACGGTCGAAATTTCGGGCATGTCAGTCGTTCTCCGGAATGAGGCTTTCGAGGCGAAGCCGGGCAATCTTCTCGACCTGCGCATAGGCGGTCTCGAATTCCTGCTCGCGGCTGTTGGCGATGCGTGTTTCGAAGGCGGACAGGATGTCGTCCCTGGTCAGCCCCTTGACGGCGATGATGAAGGGAAAGCTGAACTTCTCCGTATACGCCTCGTTGAGCGCGGAGAAACGGGCGTGCTCGGCGGGCGACAGCCGGTCGAGGCCGGCGCCGGCCTGTTCCTTGCGGCTGTCCTCGGTCAGTTCGCCGGCGATCGCCAGCCGCCCCGCAAGGTCCGGGTGGGCGCGCAGCACGCCGAGCCGTTCCGCTTCGTTCGCTGTCCGAAAGGCCGCACACATCGCCGCGTGCACGCCCGTGGCGGTCAGCGGTTCGCGAACGGTGCCGGCATCGAAGGCGCGCTCGGCGATGAAGGGGGAATGTTCGAAGACGCCGCCGAAGCGGGAAATGAAGTCGTTTCTGGTCACCATGTCAGATGCTGTCCGGCTTGTGGTGTTCGTGCCAGTGACGAGCGATCTCGATCCGCCGCGGCACCCAGACCTTCTCGTGCGAGAGCACGTAATCGATGAAGCGGGCGAGCGCCGCGGCACGACCGGGCCTTCCGGCGAGGCGGCAGTGCAGGCCGACATTCATCATCTTCGGCGCTCCGTTCTTTCCCTCTTCGTAGAGCACGTCGAAGGCGTCCTTCAGATAGGTGAAGAACTGGTCGCCGGAATTGAAGCCCTGCGGCGTCGCGAACCGCATGTCGTTGGTTTCGAGCGTATAGGGAATGATGAGGAAGGGCTTTCCGTCCACGCCCTTCACCCAGTAGGGCAGATCGTCGGCATAGCTGTCCGAGGAATAGAGGAAGCCGCCCTCCTCCATGACGAGCCTGAGCGTGTTTTCCGAAGGTTTGCCCTGGTACATGCCGAGCGGGTGCGAGCCGGTCAGCTCCTTGTGAAGCCGCACCGCCTCGAGAATGTGCTGGCGCTCGATCTCCTCCGGAAAGTCCTTGTATTCGAGCCAGCGGTAGCCGTGGCTTGCGATCTCCCAGCCGGCCTCCTTCATGGCGGCGACCGCTTCCGGATTGCGCGCCATGGCAAGCGTCACCCCGTAGACGGTCACCGGCACCTTCCGCTCGGTGAACATCCGCCAGAGCCGCCAGAAGCCGGCCCGGGAACCGTATTCGTAGATCGATTCCATGTTGAGGTTGCGCTGACCCGGCCAGGGCTGCGCACCGACGATTTCGGAAAGCAGGTTTTCCGACGCCGGATCGCCGTCGAGGATCGAGCTTTCGCCGCCCTCCTCGTAATTGACCACGAACTGCACGGCAATGCGGGCATCGTTCGGCCATTTCGGATCGGGAGCGGCGCGGCCGTAGCCAACGAGATCACGCGGATAACTATCCTTCAGCATCAAATCACCTTCGCCATGCGGATGCCGAACGGTAAGCACGGAGGCCGGCGATGTCGAGACGGAAAAGACGGTGCATGCTGCGGCGCCACATCAACAATCGCGACAGGCCGTCAGGCGATCTTGCGCACCGAAATACGCCCGAGCGGATGCAGCGAATGCACCTGGAACGGTGCGCCGGGCTCCCGCTCGACGAACAACGCGAGATTGGCGACCACCGGCCGCTCCTGCAGCACCGGATCGAAATGGTGGCGAAGCGCCGCCTCCACCCTCTGGAAATCCTTGCCGAGCAGAGGCCCCGTCAACGTCATGTGAAAACGGAACTCGTCCATCACGTAAGGATGGCCCCAGCGGTAGAGATTGGCGAACTGCGGCGCCGACAGTCCTTCCGGACTACGCCGTTCGATCTCCGCCTCGCTGAACGGCGCACGGAAGGCGTCGAACTCCTGGACGACGGAGGCCGCGAGGTGGTCGAGGGGCGGGCAAGTCTTCGAAAGCAGGAGGCCGTAGAAATCGCCGAGCCGGGCGACTTCCAGCCGCGGCAGCGCGACCGGGTCGATGCTGCCGGCAAACCGCATGAGACGGTTGAGAAGCGACGATTCGGTCTGCCCCTCCGCGAGCCGAAACGGCGCCTTGAAGGTCGCATGGAAGCCGGCGCGGCGCGGCAGCGCCGTGTGAAAGGCGATCTCGTGCATGCCGAGTCCGGGAACGGAGGGATGGTCCACCGGCAGGCCGCTGAAGACGTTTCGCCCCAGCCAGCTCGCACCGGAATAGGTCAGGGGGTCGCCCGGTGGCGGCGTGAAATAGATCGCATACCGCATCGCAACTTCTCCGCGTGGCGTCCTGACGATGCATTTTAGCAATCGCCGTTACACGCAGCAGATAGGTGATTTGCGTGACAGTATGACGACGGGAGGCCGTTGAAATTTCTCGCTTAACGAGAAGCGACGGCGATGTGACTCGACAAATGGAAGGAGGCGGGAAGAACCGGCATGCCACCCTCGACGACCTGCAGCGCGGCATCTGCAAGCCGGTGCGCAAGACCGAAGCTGACCTTGAACCCGCCCGTCAGCGCGATCACGTTGCGGTGTTCCGGATGCTCTCCCACCATCGGATCGCGGTCGATCGCCTTCGGCCGCAAGCCGGCCCAGCGCTCGATCACCTCCGCCTTCTCCAGCCAAGGCGCGAGGGCGCGCGCTCGCGCGACGATCTCGTCCAGTTGCTCATCGGTCGAAAAGGAATCGGCAAAGCGGTTCTCGCTGGTGCTGCCGACCGCGACGCGCCCGCCCTCGTGCGGAACGATATAGAGACCGTCCAGATAGAGGAGCGGAAGGTCGGGATCGATGTCGGCGGCGAGCAAGGCGGCCTGCCCCTTCACCGGCTGTCCGAGCGGACGGGGAAGCGGCGCACCGAGCGCCTCCAGGATCGGGAACGAGCGGTATCCGGCAGCGACGATGACGTGGCCGAATGCCACCTCCTCTCCGGTGGAGAGGACGGCGATGCCGCGA
>DATGWU010000275.1:0-12486 GCA_035299345.1 Rhizobium sp. | reverse complement strand
TACGCCCGGTCCTTGTCATGCTGTCCCCCTTTTTGGTGTCTGCCGGTTGCCGCCGCGGTCTCCCGCTCATGTCCCCCGGGTCATGAATCTTTTCAGCAGATCGGTGATCCTGCCGTAGGGCGGCGTTGCTAACTGCGATGGATTGAAGAGCCTCACCTTTGCCACGCCGCGGGCATGTGAGAAGCGAACGAAGCCGTCGCGGCCGTGATAGGCGCCGATGCCGCTGGGGCCGATGCCTCCGAAGGGAAGATCATTCTGAGCGACGTGCAGAAGCGTTCCGTTGATCGTGACGTTGCCCGAGGTCGTGCCGCGAAGGACTTGCCTTTCGGCAGCCTTGTCACGGGTGAACAGATAGAGCGCGAGCGGGCGTGGCCTCGCGTTCACGAAGGCCAACGCGTCCTCGAGGCTGTCGTAAGGGATCAGCGGGAAGATGGGGCCGAAGATTTCTTCTTCCATCAGCGCGCAATCGAGAGGCGGGTCGATCAGCAAGGTCGGAGCGATCGCAAAGCCGTGCTCCGACCGTGCGACCGTCGCGGTGAGGATCTTCACATTGCGTTCCAGGCATTCCCGGAGGCCTCTCAGCAGTCGCTCTTGGGCACGCGAGCCGACGAGGCTTGTGTAATGTGTCTTTGCCGTAAGGGGCGGATAGAAACGTTGTGCCTCCTCGATCAGCGCCTCGGCCAGTGCCTCCAGTTTTTCCCGTTCGACGAGGACATAGTCCGGGGCTATGCAGGTCTGCCCCGCATTCATCAGTTTGCCGAAGGCAATGTCGCGCGCCGCCTTGGCGACAGGATAGTCAGGAGCGACGATCGCGGGTGACTTGCCGCCGAGCTCGAGGGTCACGGGTGTGAGATTGTCCGCCGCGGCGGCCATGACCTTGCGCCCGACGGCAGTCGAACCGGTGAAGACCAGGTGATCAAAGGGTAGCCGCGAAAATGCACTCGCTACGTCCACGCCACCCTCGACGACGGTCACTTCGTCGGGAGTGAAATACTCGCCGATCACTTGAGCAAGCAAAGCCGAGGTCCTCGTCAGATGCTCGGATGGCTTGATCATGGCCCGGTTTCCTGCGGCCAATATATCGACGAGCGGTCCGAGCGAGAGGAAAAGCGGATAATTCCAGGGTGCCATGATGCCGATCGCGCCGAGCGGCTGGTATTCAACCCGGTTGGAGAGCTGCAGGAACTCGAGCGAGCGGGCACGCCGCTCTGGTCGCATCCACCGAGCCAAGTGCGATCGCGTGTGCCGGAGCGCGCCCATGAGCGGCGCGATTTCGAGCAAATCCGTTTCGTCATGGGAGCGATTGCCGAAGTCTGTCGAAATCGCTTCGCAGAGCGCGTCTCTCCGCTCCTTCAGCAAGCGGCCGATACGGTCGAGCCTGTCTCGTCGCACCCTAAGCGGCGGATATCCGTCCCGTGCGAATGCCTCGCGCTGGCGCATCAGCATGGAAGTCAGTTGTTCAGCGCCACACTCGCTCAAGAACTCACTCCGCGACTTCGGTGGTCGTCATCGCAGGCAGGGCGCGATGCAGATGACCGAAGACCATCGTTGCACCCAGCGCGGCGAGGGCGAGTGGCAGGAGGCAGGACCAGGCGAAGGCCGCGGCGCCGGCGGAGGCGAAGACCGGACCGGCGACGGCAGTCCCGATCGTCGCCCCGATGATCGCAATGACGAGAATGCGCGACATCAGCGAACCGTCGGGGTCGTTCTCCGTCAGAACGCCGGTAACGAAGGGCGTGACGATGTAGAACCCGATATTGACGAAGATCTGGCTTGTAACAAAGACCGTCACCGTCATGACGTTGAACAGGAAGTAAATCGAAACTGCCATGATGAGGAAGCCCGCCAGAACGAGTGACACGCGCTTGCCCTTGTCGCGCGCAGAGGCGGGCACAGCAGCGCCGAGAAATCCTGCGATCGACGATATGGCGAGATAGAAGCCGACCTCGGCGCTGCTGAGCCCCACGCGTTCGCCGACATAGCCGCAGATGGCCCATTGCGCAGCCTGAACGGCATAGACGAGAAAGACGACCAACATGGCCGTGACCATCTTCCGACCGTCAAGCCTCGAATGGTGCGGCGCCGTCATTACGGGTTTTCGCCGCGAGATGAGCACGAAGAACGGGGCCATCATCGCTGTGAACACTGCCAGCAGCAGGAAGACCTGAGCTTCAGTTTGTTGCTGCGGGAAAAGGGAAACGACGAACAGAAGCACGCCCATTGTCGTGCCGCCTACAAGACTGAGAGCACCCCAGAGCCGCTCCGCATTGGCGAGCGAAGAGAGGCTCATCGAAACGATGCTGAAGATGGCGCCCTCACCGAGGCCGGTGACGAGACGGACAGCGGCAAGCAGCCATGGTGTCTGAAAATAGAAGCTGGCGGTCTGTCCGGCGAACACGGTCAACAGGCCGACGACTGCGACGGTTTTCCAGGACCGCCCTGCAAGCCGGGGGAGGAACAGGCCGTAGACCGCAATGCCGGCCAGCTCCGCGCTCGCAACGATGGTTGCCAACCCTTCGTCGTAGCCGGTGAGCTTGCTCATCGAGAGGACGACGACGGGCATAACCATCGTGCCGTTGAGCGCCACCGCGTACGCGGCGCTCAAGCCTAAAATCCACCAGATCATCGAACGTCCCCCACGGGCGTGTCGGCGACGGATTGCACGTCGCCTGTTCCCATTCTTCTTCTCATCGCTGCGGTTTCTGATCGTCCGCAGTCGGCATGAGGATATGGTGCGGGCATGTACCCGCAAGGGAATTTCGGGCCTCTTTGGTGTCATATCCGGCCAACTGATCGTTCAATCGGATGCTGGTCATTGACGAGCGGCAGTCCGGGCGTTTGCAGATGTCAAGGTCCGTATCACCGGAGTCCTGTGCCGGCAAATGGCTCAAACCGGCCCACCGCCTTGCGTTTTCAACGGGATGACCCACTATACGACGGACTGGTGGGCACGGGCTCGCAAGTTGGAACAAGGATCAGGCCCGAGGGTCTCGTCATCGGCAGGTCGCCCGCACGAGACCGTATCGGAGAGATGGGAAGGCTCAGATGAAAACAGTCGACGCGCGATACCTGACAGCCAACATTCCGGCGTTCCTGATCCGCAGCCTGATCGTGACGCTTGCCGATTTCGGACACGATCCTTCTCGAGTGCTGTTTGGTCTCGGCATCACCATGGATGACCTCGCCGATCCCGCATGCCGTATCTCGTTTCGACAGGGGCGGGAGGCGATCCTTCGTGCCTTGAAGATGACCCCGGACCAGGCGCTGGGTCTCGAAACCGGGATCCGAGAGAAGATCACCTCCGTCGGCCTGGTCGGCTACGCCATGCTGACAGCGGCAACCGTCGGCGATGCAGTCAAACTCGGCCTTGCGCTGCAAAAGGACACCGGCAGCATGCTCGAGTTCGATTCCCGCACGACCTCGGATGGCGTTGTCGTGACCGCGGCCAGCCGTTTTCACGATCCTGAGATCTATGCCTTTCTCGTGGAGGAGGCTTTCGCCAGTTTCATGGGGATCGCGACCGGCCTCGTTGGTGACGAGTTCAGGCCGCGTCGTGTCGATCTCGCCTACCCTGCGCCGGCCCACACGGACGTCTATCAGAAGGTTTTCGGCTGTCCGGTGCAATTCGGGCAGATGGAAAACGCCTTCGTTTATGATTCTTCCTGGTACAAGCGGCCATTGGCGACGGCCGACCTTTTCAGCCACCGCCAACTCCTCGAATTCATGACCTACATCAGGGCACGACATCGCGAGGCGGCGGAAATCATCGAATCCGTGGAACGAGTGCTACGGCACAAGCTTCAGGAGCGCAATCATACTGCCAAGGTCGCCCGCGAACTCGGTATGAGCGAGCGCACTTTGCGACGGCGGCTTACCGAGAGCGGCGTTTCCTTCCAGTCCCTTCTCGACCGGTTGCGGAAGAACCGTGCACTGGAACTCCTTGGCAATCCACAGATGTCCGTCGAACAGATCGCCTTCGCAGTCGGCTTTACGGACCCCCACAATTTCCGCCGTGCCTTCCGTCGTTGGACAGGCGCCACTCCTGGCGCGGTGCGCGGGGGCATGTCGTCGATTTGACCGGAATAGACCCCTAATAGGACGGCGTTACCGCTTATCCGGCCCCGTTTACCTCCGTTACATCTAGGAGAAACAAAGGCCGTGGGGAGCCGTTCGGCGGACAGCCGAGCACGTGGATGCCGAAACATGAAGAAGTCCGATCAATACATATTGTCGATCGATCTTGGCACCAGCGGCTGCAAGGTGGGACTCGTGTCGCTATCGGGTCGGGTTGTCGCATGGGCCTTCAGGCCGGTCCAATTGATGGTCGTCGACGGCATCGGCGCGGAACAGAACCCCGAACACTGGTGGACCGCCTTCATCGATGCCGCGCAGGACGTGCTGGCCCAGCAGGTGGCGCCGCCAACCTGTATCGCCGCAATCTGTGCCTCGACGCAGGGCGAGGGCACGATTCCCGTCGACCGCGACGGACGCGCGCTGATGAACGCGGTTATATGGCTGGACATGCGCGGCGCGCGCTATCTGAAGAAGGAAATGCGTAGCTCTCTCAAGGTCGCCGGCTACGACGCTATCAAGTTGCAGAAGTGGCTGCGGCTCTGTGGCGGCGCACCGGCACTGTCCGGAAAGGACCCCGCGGGGCATATGCTGCTCGTCCGGGAGGCATTTCCCGAGATCTATGCACGGACCTTCAAGTTCCTGAACGTTCTCGATTTCTTCAATTCGCGTCTGACCGGCCGCTTCTGCGCCACGCAGGATTCAATCCTGACGTCATGGGTGACCGACAACCGCAACGTCGATGACATCCGTTACGACGACGGACTGATCGCCATGAGCGGCATCGATCGGGAGAAGCTTCCTGAGCTCGTGCGCTGCACCGATGTGATCGGTACCCTGCTGCCGTCTGTCGCCCATGAGCTTGGTCTCTCGGCCACAACGCCGGTCGTTGCAGGTGCGATAGACAACACCGCCGCTGCGATCGGTGCGGGGACCCATGCCGACGGCGACGCACATCTCTATATGGGGTCGTCCTCATGGATTGCGGCGCATGTGCCGTTCAAGAAAACCAACGTGCTGACCCAGATCGCCTCCGTGCCGTGCGCGGTTCCGTCGAAATACCTCATGATGGCGATGCAATCGAGTGGTGCTGCCAACATTGCGTTTCTTAAGGACCGCATCGTCTTTCACAAGGATGGGCTGATCGATGCGGAGCCGTCGGCCGACACCTACCGTGTACTGGACGAAATCGCAGCGCGTACGGCTGCCGGCGCCGACGGGGCGATGTATCTGCCCTGGCTGTTCGGAGAGCGCTCTCCGGTCGATGATCCGTCGCTGCGGGCGGGCATTTTCAACCTGAGCATGGAACACAACCGAGAAACGTTGGTGCGGGCGGTGTTCGAAGGCGTGGCGCTCAACACGCGCTGGATGATGAAACCGGTCCGCAGCTTTCTCGGTCGCGACATCGAGAAACTGACCATGATTGGCGGCGGCGCGATGTCGAATGCCTGGTGCCAGATCTTCGCCGATGTTCTGGACGTGCAGATCCGCCAACCGCTCGATCCGGTCAAGGCCAACGCACGGGGAGCGGCGTTCATCGGGGCGGTAGGGCTCGGACTGCTGCGTTTCGAGGACGTACCGGCCCTCGTTGCAGTCGAACGAACCTACGAGCCGAACCGGGCAAACCGACATCTCTACGATGAGCGCTTCGGCGTCTTTACCGAGCTCCATCGGCGCCTGGCGCCGATCTACAAACGCTTGAACGGAACGAAGGGCAGGCTCCATGGCTAGATATCTGGCGCAGCGACAGGAGGTGGCGGATATGTCCCGCTATCTCGCCGATCACGGCTACTTCTCGGGCACGGGCGGCAATATTGGGATTCGCGTGGCGGACGATCTCATGGCCGTGACGCCATCCGCGACGGACTACTACGCGATCGAAGCTCAGGATGTGGTGCTGCTCCGCCTCGATACGCTCGAGGTCGTGGAAGGTGACAGGACACCTACGGTCGAGAAGGGGTTGCATGCCCGAATGCTGCGGATGCACCGCAGCCGCCGTGCCAGCATCCACACCCACCAGCCAATCGCAAGCGCGGTCGCACTTCTGCATGAAGTCCTGCCGTGGCCACCCGGCAGTGACCTCACGGCGCTCGGGTCGCATGTCGCCCTCGTCCCTTACAGACCCTCCGGAACGGGTATGCTGGCTAGGGCCTTCGAAAAGGCGTTGCGGCCGGACATCTACGCCTATCTGCTCGCCAGCCACGGCGTCATCTGCGCGGGTGAGGACCTGAAGGAGGCGCTCGGCTTGATACGCAAGATCGATGCGGCCGCGGCCGCCTTCCTCCGCGGACGTATTGCCAAACACGCCAGTCTCGACAGACAAATCAGAACGTTCGTCACGAGCGTGCTGGAACAGGCTGACAACACGGGAGCAAGACAATGAACATGAACGTGACGACCGACCGGAGTGCGGAGAACGCATTCAGCATCAGCGCATGGCCTGACAACAAGGACCTGATGGAGCGGCTCGGCGCCCTCCTGACGCAGGCGCCCCGCGGCATCTCCAAGGCCAACATGCCGAAGGTGCTCGACTACTTCGACCAGAAGTGCCAGACGTCGAAAGCCTGGGCCAAGCGTGCCTCCGACGTCATTCCAGGCGGCGTCCAGCACAATCTCGCCTTCAACTACCCGTTCCCTATTGCCGCGGCCAAAGTCGATGGGCCCTACATGTGGGACGCCGACGGCAATCGCTATATCGACTTCCTGCAGGCCGGCGGGCCGACATTGCTCGGCTCCAACTATCGGCCGGTGCGCGAAAAGGCGATCGAGGTGATCAACGAGTGCGGTCCGGTGACCGGCCTCCTGCACGAATACGAGTTCAAGCTTGCCGAAATCATCCGCAAACACATGCCGAATATCGAGATGTTCCGCATGCTGGGCTCCGGCACCGAAGCGTGTATGGGCGCTATCCGCCTCGCCCGCGCCCATACTGGCAAGAAATGTGTGATCAAGGTCGGCGGCGACTATCACGGCTGGAGCGACCAGATGGTCTACGGCATGCGCGTGCCGGGTACCGGACGGCGCGAGGCGACCGGCATCCCGAAGGGGGCCACCGCCTATACGCAGGAAGTCTTCCCCAATGAACTCGGCGCGCTCCGCCGCAAGCTGATGATGAACCGTCTGCGCGGCGGCACGGCGGCGGTCATCGTCGAGCCGCTCGGCCCGGAAAGCGGCACTCGCCCCGTCACTCCCGAGTACAATCGAGAAGTCCGCAAACTCTGCGACGAATTCGGCGCCCTTTTGATCTTCGATGAAGTGGTTACCGGCTTCCGCGTCGGAATGGGTGGGGCGCAGGGTTATTTCAACGTCAAGCCGGACCTGACCGTTTTTGGCAAGGCGATCACCGGCGGCTTCCCGATGGCCGGCGGGATCGGCGGCCCGAAGGATATCATGATGACGCTCGTCGGCGGCATCGGCACCACCAGCAAGCGCGCTTTCGTGGGCGGCACGCTTTCGGCCAACCCGCTCTCATGCGTCGCAGGCTACTACGCGATCGAGGAAATGGCGCGGACCAATGCGCCGGTCGTCGCCGGGCGTGCCGGCGACAGGCTTGCCAATGGCCTCAAGGAGATCATGAATCGCCTCGGCCTGCCGTATGTGGTCTACAACATGGGTTCCATCGTCCATCTGCAGACGTCCGCCGTGCTGCTCATGAGCATGCGCAATCCGATCAAGCTGATGAAGGAGGCCAACAAGCGCAAGCACGTGATGGAGGAGATGGGCGCGGCCTACATGGCGCATGGCGTGGTGACGCTGGCCGGCAGCCGGATCTATACCAGCATGGCCGATACCGACGAGGTCATCGATGATGCTCTCGAGCGTTTCGAAGCGGTCTTCCGGCTGGTGTGATATGTTCATGAAAACCGACGGCAACACCATCAAGGAAACGCTGGGCCTCGCTGCCGCCCGGCTTGCGGGCAAGGGCTTGCTGAAGCCCGGCGACCTGCTCTCGCAACGCATCCCCGAGAGGAATGCGTTCTTAAGCGTTCGGATCGCTGCCGGCCAAGACGTTCCCGAGACATTCGAGTGGGCAAGCCTCTCCGGCGGACCGCAGGGCCTGCATCATCGCATCTATGCAAGCCGACCCGATGTCGGCGCAATCACTTCTGCTGACCTCACCTGGGCTTCCATGTTGGCTCGACTGGACATGTCGATGCCTGCGATATTCGACGAACAGGTGCGCCATCTCGGCGTCGAGGCGAAGCGGGTGGCGATGCGGTCGAGCGACGACCGTGCCATCGCGGCGCTGGCCAACGGCGCGAACGCCTACTGCCTCGACGACTGCACGCTTTGCTTCGGCATGGGGCTTGAACGCCTCCTGCTCAACATCGAGATCCTCGAGAAGTGCGCGGAATCCTATGTGCTCGCCCAATGTGCGGCCGTACGGATCAGGCGCATTCCCTGGCTCGTCAGGTTCATTGCCAATGGCCGCCTGAAGACGGATCAGAAAGACGCCGCAGCACGCCATCTTCGCGGCGAGCGATCGGTCATGAAGGCAGGCTACTGATTTCGCCGTGCGTGCGCCAGCGCTCCACGCTGACGCAGATGTAATGATGCCAAGGACGTATGGTGCTGCAGATTCCGGAACTTCCAGAACCTGGAGTGAGAAGATCTCGTCTCCGCGGTCATTTGCGCTCTTGCTGGCTTTTGACGCCGAGACGCCCGTAAGAGGCACGAAGTGAGACGGTGAGGATCGCAACGACGACCCAGATCCGAAGATAGGAAAACGCAGCGATGTAACCTATCAACGCGACACGCTCGATGCTGGCGAGATCCGTAAAGCTCAGGAGGTATCCGGCAAGCAGCGCGATCCTTCCTTGTACATATGTGGCGAGCATCAAGAACAGGGAGATATAGACCCAAGACGTGAAGAGGCTGCGTCGGTGCTCATACAAACGCCGCACAATGTTCAGGTACTTGGGGTCGCGTCCGCCGCCTTTCTCCAGCACGAAGACAAAGGCTACGATCGATATGAATGCCACCCATGCCTGGAGAGGGCCTTGACGCCAAGGGAAGGCGAGCCCGTCGAAGCCCATCCACATGGTAGCGGCTTGCAGCTCGCTCACCCCGATTCCGATCGCCAGCAGGACTGAGACGAGGAAGAGTAGCAGCAGTCTCCAAATCACCTGCCACGCAAATCGAGCCTTTGCATTGATGGTCAGCTCTGCGAGCGAAGTGTGGCCTCGCGAAAGAGCAATCATTTTCTCGCTTGCCAGCAAAAAAGCTATGAATACAACGATCTGTACCAGTGGAAGCAGCAGAAGTGCGAGCGCGCCGGGTGCGACCTTCATGTTCATTCTGAGTATAGTTGCAAGCAGCAACCACGGGACGACGTCAAGCAGGCTGTAGGGCGCGTATCTTGTGATATGCTTCGCCTTGTTGCTGCGGAAGGATTGATATGTCTTGCTCTTCGCGGTCATAGCCCCGACCGTAGGAGCTAGATGTGAAGCGCGCCTTAGTGAGAATGCTCACATTTGAGCCAATCTGCTTGTACACACTCGGTACGTGGCGCTCCTACAGAGTGGCAGGCACGTGGCACGATTTGGCGCGTGATTGAGGACGGCAGCATTTTCCGGCCGCTGTAGGCCGGCGCATCGTTCACTGTAGCCCTCCTTGCCTGATTACCACATGCTCTAGTGGGTAATACTGGTGACGAGCCAGTCGGTGTCTTCGACCGCAGAGAGCATGGCCCGTGCATCATCGATCGCTCCGCTCTCGCGAAGGGCGGTCAGGCCCTCTCGAACCGCCGGAGGCTCATCGGGGTCGGGCGCTGCAGCGAGGCGCAAGATTTGAGCTTCGAGTGACCGTGCGACAGTTCCGAGGGTCCAGCCGCCTGTCTCTCGAAACTTGCTTGCGTCGTACTCTCGGGAAGGGAGTGAATACCGGGCGAGCATGAGTTCGATCGGGTCCCCGCGGACCAGAAGTTGCACTTCTCTCGCATTCCAGCCGAGCACTGGCAGATGGGTTGCGAGCAGGTAATGGTTGGTGCCCCTGCTGGCGCTGAGGGATGGGATCGGCACGAGCCTCTCGGCAAGCAGAACCAAGGCAGCGAGCCCGGGGCTCACGAATTCCGGCTGCAGCCACGATGCCACCGCGCCGTCCGGATCGAGGCCGAACGCCGCCTGGATATCCGCGCGTCCCGCTATCCGGGGAAGGCATTGGAGCGCCATCGCGGAGAGCTTTTCTCGGTCTTTGGCATCCCATGCCGACAGTACCTCTTGGAGAACCTCTTCAAAGGCCGGTGTGACGGGACAACGAAAGGCGTGATGCAGTACGGCCATATCTTAGACGCTCCTCTGGCAAGAGACGCCGGGCCGGAGGCCCGACGACGAGGGCATTGATCGCTGCGTTATGCTCAGCGCGATCTTACCGGCACGACCTCACGGACCGCAATTGCCAAGCGTGCCGTTGACGATGGTCACGTTTGATCCAACGGTCGTCGCAAGCGCCTGAAACCCGGCGGCAGCAACCCGGCTGGCTGCATTGTTCGCGGGCGCGGTCGTGATCTGGGCCTTCGGAATGCTCCAGTGGCCTGCCGGGTTGTTGTCGAAAACGATCTGCCAGGGGAACGGCAAGGGCTGGTCGGCCGGGTTGGCCTGATATTGAATACCTGCGTTCCCGACGTCATCGTGATCGCCCTGTACCGGAGCGACCGTGTTCGGGAGGTCGACCTTCACGAAGCACTGTCTGGTCGGGAATGCCGCCTGTGCCGCAGCGTCGTTCGCGAAGTAGAAGAAGGAGAGGGTCGAAGGGTTGCCACCCACGCCGAAGTTTGCGGCATTCCAGGTGACGGCGCCGGTGTTGGCGTCCGCATTGACGGCGCGGTAGACCGAGTAGGCCATCGCGGGACTAGCGAGCCCGAGTGCCGCAAGTGCGGCGAGGACGACGGCGAGGTGGCGGCGGAAACGAAGTCTCATGGTTCTCATGACTGCATTCCTTTTTGCAACAGGGCGGATGGGCGCTCCCCGCACCATGCGAGGAGCGCTGACCGGCGAGGCCTCTCGCCAGCTTTCGATTTGGCAGCCCTCCTCGAGGGCGACCGGGTCTGTGGGTGCTGTGGGGACGGCGTCAGGCCGTCCAGGTCTCGGGATTGGAAGCGTCAGCCGATGCCGAACGCTGCCACTGCCCGGACCGAATTGCCGCTGCGCGGCTTCATTGCCGGCGATGCCGAGGGCGGCGTCCCCCGGCATCGCCTCTCCTGGCGTCTGACGTTGACCGACGGCGGGGAGGAGCGCCGCCCGAGGACGTCAGGAGACGGTGATCAGGTTGTCGATGGCGAGAGTGGCACTGCGCGTCGTCAGGGCGCCGCCATAGGTGACTTCGACGGCATTGGTGACATCCTCGATGTCGATGACATCTCCGGTTACGAAATTGCCGAAGATGACCCAGTAGTTCGGGTGAGGCGTGAACACCGCCGTCATGTTCGGTGCCGCCTGCACGGCAAATGTGCCCGAACCGGACATGCCGACGCCGACGGAGGTCCGGTTCGGCGCGACATTCGGGAGCTGCTGAATGGTCAGGGAGCCGATGGCTCCGCTGGCACTCGGGTTCGCAAAGGTCGTCGCACCGTAGTTGTCCTGGGTCAGCTGGATGAGGTTCTGCCCGTTCGGATCTGCCGGCATGGTCTGCGACGCCGAGAAGTTGATCCCCGGCTGAAGCAGCCCGGTCTCGGACCAGACGAAGCTGTATTCGAGATTCCAGGTGAAGGTCACCTTGCTTTTCGGAGCGGTCGGCCGGGCAAACCAGGCGAGTGAGAACACGTTGCCCGGAATGGTCATCGGCGGTGCCTTCTGGAACACGGCGAAGCTTCCGGAAAGCTGGGAGTTGTTGACGCACGTCAGAGAATAGGTGGTCATCGGTCTTGCCTTTCTTCGAGGAATATCCCCCGGTTTGAAGGGGCCGGTACCGTCTCGGGGGCTGAAACGATACCGGCCTTTGCCTCGCCGCTCGTGGATCAGGCGGGGAATCGGGAGTGGCGAGGATCTGCCCGGCAGGAGGCGGGCGCCGGGCAAGCTGGTTCGTCGTCAGCTGCTCTCGACGATCTGGTTGTCCAGGCCAACCGTGATGCTTGCGGTTGCCGTCGGACTGGTGCTCGTCGCATCCGTCTTGAAGGTGACGGTCTGTTCCTGACTCTCGTCGGAGATGTCGGGCGCCGGGAATTGGAAGGCGGTGCCGAACACAACCGTGACGGTGGGCGAGAGGTCTGGTGCCAGCGTCAAGGGCGACAGGCTGACGGGGATCGGCACGAGGATTGGGGCGGGACCTACCACAAGGCCGACCGAACCGCCGGTCGGGATCCCCGGAGCGAAGGTCACGGTGAGGACACCTGCGGGGCCTCCGGGAGAGGGCGTGATTGTGAACGCTCCGTTGGCCCATGCCACCGCGACGGTGTCGCCGAGCGCGGCAGGCGTTTTC
>DATGWU010000274.1:0-1740 GCA_035299345.1 Rhizobium sp. | reverse complement strand
GACAGAGCGCGCAGGCCGGACGCTTCGGCGTGCAGATCGTCGCGCCGAGATCCATCATCGCCTGGGCGAAGTCGCCCGGCCGTTCGGCAGGCGTCAGTGCCGCCACGTGCCGCTTCATCTCCGGTTTAGAGCCGGGCAGCGGTGCATCGATCGCATGGAGACGCGAGATCACCCGCTCGACATTGCCGTCCATCACTGCCGCCTGCCGGTCGAAGGCGATCGCCGCGATCGCCGCCGCGGTATAGTCGCCGATGCCGGGCAACGTCCTCAGCCCTTCTTCGGTGTCGGGGAAGACGCCGCCATGCGCACCGGAAACGACTTCCGCGCATTTCTTGAGATTACGGGCGCGGGCGTAGTAGCCGAGCCCCGCCCAGGCGGCCATCACGTCCTCGTTCGGCGCGGCGGCGAGGTCATCGACGGTGGGCCATCTGCTCAAGAATTTCGCGAAATAGGCCTTCACCGCCTGCACGGTGGTCTGCTGGAGCATGACTTCGGAAAGCCAGACATGGTAGGGGTCGGGGCGCACGCCTTTGGCCGCCATCGTCGGCGTCGTGCGCCACGGCAGCTCGCGGTGGTGACGGTCGTACCAGGCGAGCAGCGCCCGGGCGGTCGGATTTGCGGAGGATTTCAAGGTCGCCATTTGCCGATGTGGGGTAAACTCGCCTATATCTGGCCAAATCGGTATTTGGTTCAAGGCCGGATCTGCCGGCAGAGGTAAAAGGTTTCGAGGCGCCGCGATGAATACCCAGAAGAAAAGCGCCGCGCCGAGAAGGGGTGTCTTCCAGATATCCGAGGTGGCGAACGGCATCGTCGATCCGGTGCTCGCCCGCCGCGCCGGCATAAACACTGCACTCCTCGGCTCCTGGGACGAGATCGTCGGCGACGGTTTCGCCGATTGCTCGCGGCCGGAAAAGATCGCCTGGCCGCGGCGCGGCGAACCGGGCGAGGAGGGTGGCCACCGCCCCGGCGTGCTGACGATCGCCTGCGACGGGGCGAGGGCGCTCTTCCTCTCCCATGCCCAGGGCGAACTGATCGCCCGCATCAACGGCTTCTTCGGCTATCCGGCGATCGGCCAGATCCGCATCGTGCAGAAACCGGTCTCGCAGACGGCGCTTCGCCGGCCGAAACCGCGAAAGCTCGAAGGTGAGCGGGCGCGGCGCCTCGCCGACATGATGGAAGGCATCACCGACGAGAAGCTGAGGGCGGCGATCGAGCGGCTCGGCACCGCGGTCCTCTCGCCGAACCGGCGTTCCAGGTAACGCCGCCCGTCCCTTTGCCGTTTCGGGCCTCAGGATGTCACAATTCTTTGATGAAACAGCAGCTTCCCCGCCTTGTTTGCCGCCATCCGGCAATATAACGGTTGTGGCAACGTCCAAACTCTGAACGAGACAGGTGCCCCGATGCAAATTTCCGAACTGAACCTCACCAAGCGGCGGCTGCTCGGCGGGATCGCCGTGACGGCGCTCGGCGCGCTGCTCGCCTCCTGCTCGGACAGCTCGGAGGAAAAGCCGGCCGAGAGCAAGACCGCTCCCGCCGCCGAAACGACGCCGGCTCCGGCCGAGGCGCCCGCCGCCAAGGTCGAGGTGCCGCAGCCCGACGGCACCGTCGACATGGCCGAGGTGCTGAAGCCCGGAACGTTGCCGGAAATGGCGATGGGCGACGCCAATGCGCCGGTGAAGATCGTCGAATACATGTCGATGACCTGCCCGCACTGCGCCAATTTCCACGAAAAGACCTTCG
>DATGWU010000273.1:0-2871 GCA_035299345.1 Rhizobium sp. | reverse complement strand
GTCAAAACGCTGCACGCCAAGATCGGCGAACTGACACTGGAGAACGATTTTTGATCCGGTGCGCTCGGCAAGGCGGGATTGCTGGGCGGAAAGAAATGATCGACCGCGAGCACAAGCTATCCGTGGTGCGCCAGGCGAAGCTTCTCGGCTTCAGCCGGGGCAGCGTCTATTATCTGCCTCGTCCGGTGCCAGACGGCGATCTGGTTCTGATGCGCCGGATCGATGAGTTGCATCTCGACTACCCCTTTGCGGGAAGTCGGATGTTGCAAGGGCTCTTGAGAGGAGAAGGGCTGGAAGCTGGGCTGCTGCACGTCGCCACGCTGATGAAGAAGATGGGAATCGAGGCGATCTATCGCCGCCCGAACACTTCGAAACCAGCGCCTGGGCACAAAATTTATCCCTACCTCCTACGAAGGCTGGCGGTCACCCGGCCTAATCAGATCTGGGCGATGGACTTGACCTACATCCCCATGGCGCGGGGATTTGTCTATCTCTGCGCCGTCGTGGACTGGTTCAGCCGGAAGGTCCTGTCATGGCGGTTGTCGATCACGATGGAAGCAGCCTTCTGCATCGAGGCAGTAGAGGAGGCACTTGCCCGTCATGGCAGGCCGGAAATCTTCAACACCGACCAAGGATCGCAGTTCACCTCCATCGACTTCACCGCCGTGCTGAAGAAGGCTGAGGTCGCCGTCTCAATGGACGGCAAGGTTGCGTGGCGGGACAACGTGTTCGTCGAACGGCTCTGGCGTTCAATCAAATACGAGGAAGTCTACCTCCACGCCTACAAGACAGTGTCCGAGGCCCGCGCTGGCATCGGCCGATATCTGAACTTTTACAACACCAGACGCCCACATTCATCCCTTGACCGGATTTTGAACCAGGTGTGGGAGGCAGCGTGACCACCGCGCTGCCCGCACCATCCCGCCTCCGTTCTGCCGCTTCGGACATTTTTCCCCAAAACTTGTCGCGGCCGGCAAATGTGCTATATGTAGCTACGTACCTACATTGGAGCGCGCGATGACCGTCACAACACTTTCGAGCCGCGAACTCAACCATGATGTTAGCCGCGCCAAGAAGGCGGCACAGAGCGGACCTGTGATCATCACGGATCGCGGCAGGCCCTCGCACGTCCTGATGACCTATGAGGAGTTCGAGCGCCTTTCCGGAGCGCGTCGCAGCCTTACTGCTGCTCTCTCCATGCCGGGTCTGTCCGACATCGAATTCGCGCCCACACGGATCGCCATCAAACCTCGCGAGGTCGACCTGTCTTGACGTTCCTGCTGGATACCAATGTCGTCTCCGAACTTCGCAAGATCGGAGACGGCAAGGCCGACCCCAATGTCGTGGCCTGGATCGAAGCGGAAGATGCTATCCGCTTCTACATCTCGGCGATCACCATTCTCGAGCTGGAACGGGGTGTCCTTGGTGTGCAGCGTCGGGACGCGAGACAAGGTGCGCGTCTGCGCTCATGGCTTGACGATCGCGTCCGGCCCGAGTTTGCCGGGCGCATCTTACCGATCGACGACGCCGTCGCCACTCGTTGCGCGCATTTGCACGTTCCCGACCGACGCAATGAAGCCGATGCGCTGATCGCCGCCACGGCCCTGGTTCATAACCTGACGGTCGTTACGCGCAACGTGAAGGATTTCGAGGGAACCGGCGTCATCGTCGTCGATCCCTGGCTGGCGTGAATCGGTGCGGAGCGCTTTCTTCGGATTTTTAGTCACAAACCGCACAGGCTGTCTTTGTTGCATAACGACCGATAAGATTGCCTTGTCGCTCACATTTGCTCCGGCCGGAGCGCGTTGGGTCATCGTCAAAACGACCAGGGAGGGCTGGACTTCTCAGAAAGTCGGCGAAGGCTGGCTACCTGGCGTCCCGCTCCAAGCGCTCCAGGTGTTCGGAACATACCGCCCGGACTAGGTCGAGCAAGACCGCTGTCCGTTCCAGAAGCCACGCAAGCGCTTCTTCGCCGATCTCGAAATACTTCGAGTAGCGCGCCTTCACATAGGCTTCATTGATGGTGTTGAACCAGGCTCGCTCCCGATGCTGATCGCGGGGAAAGGCGTCCGCCAGACGCTGGTCCTGATCCTCGGTCAGTGAGCGCAGGAACTTGATGTTGTGCGATGGCGGACCGTAATTGGTGAGGGTCAGGAGAACGCAGGAATAGGCTTGTTCAAGCGCTTGGTGGAGTTGAAACGCGGCAACGCGCAGATCGTCCTCGGCTGCACAGCTTTTGGCGATCTTCAAGAATGCCCGCGAAAGCGGAAAACGATCCTCATAATGCGCCTTCGCCACCCGCAGACGATCGGCGGGCTTCAGAGGCTTCGGTTCGGCGAGCGGCTCGTCGTCGAGTTCATAAAGAACGATGCCTTCCTTGCGGATATCGGAGAAGAAATACTGTCCCTCTCTCAGGTAGGTGTTCACCTCCCTGCGCGAATGGACAATGAAGCTGACCGGCGTGACGATCGCCGGATCCCGCATCAATCGATCCGCTGCCTTGTTCCAGTAGGCGGCAAAGTCGGTGAACTTGCGATTGTTCACGATGACAAGAAGATCGAAATCCGATCGGTATCCTTTCCGGGTATGCGGCTCGTCGACGAACGTACCGCGGGCATAGGAACCGAAGAGAATGATCTTCAGGACCCGTCCACGCTTCTTCGCCTCGGAGACGGCTCCCTTCAGCGCATCCTCGAACTCTTCGAGAATGATCTCCACCGCACGGGCAAGTTCGCGCTGTTTGACCGGCGGCAGGTGGGCGATGCTTGTCTTCATCAGCAATCAACACCCCTTCCGTGTCTGATTCGAATGGCTTTTCCGGCTTGCGCAGCAAGCCACAGTGCCAAAACCCTCCGCACCTTTCAACGAAGG
>DATGWU010000272.1:0-2132 GCA_035299345.1 Rhizobium sp. | reverse complement strand
CACAGAGCTCTGCCGCAGTTCGTCTCTTCCCCGTCTTCGAAAAAAAGAAAAGCCGCCTCGACGGGCGGCCTTTCGCATCATCTGTCTGAGATCAGGCGGACCAGGGCGCGAATTCCGGAACGTTGACCGCCACGAACTCGCGGGCGCGAACCTGCTGGCTGCGCACCGGCGCTTCGACGACCTCGTAGGCGCTGCGGTCGTCGAGCAGCGCCTTGAGCGCATTGGCGTTCAGCTTGTGGCCACCGCGGTAGGACCGGTAGCAGCCGATGAACTGGGCGCCCGCCATGGCGAGATCGCCGACGGCGTCGAGCGTCTTGTGGCGGACGAACTCGTCGCCGGCATAACGCAGGCCTTCCATGTTGACGACGGTATTGTCGTCGGAAATGACGACCGAGTTTTCGAGCGACGAACCGAGCGCAAAGCCCGCCGCCCACAGCCGCTCGACATCGCGCATGAAGCCGAAGGTGCGGGCGCGCGACAGTTCGTTGCGGAAGGCCGCAGCCGTCATCTCGCCCTGCCACATCTGGCGGCCGATCAGCGGGCTGTCGAAATCGATCTCCACTTCGAAACGGGTGCCGTCATGCGGGCGGAACTCGGCCCAGGATGCACCCGACTCGATCCGCACCGGCTTGGTGACGCGGATGTAGCGGCGCTTCACGCCGAGATTCTTGACGCCGACCTGGTCGATCGCCTCGATAAACGGTGCCGAGCTGCCGTCCATGATCGGCATTTCCGCCCCGTCGACCTCGATGATCAGGTTGTCGATGCCGAGCGCATAGATCGCCGCCATTACGTGCTCGACCGTTGCGATCGAGGTAGCCGGCGAGGCCCCGAGCACGGTGCAGAGATCGGTATTGCCGACCTGCGAGGAAACCGCCCTCAGTTCCGTGATCGTCCCGTTTCCATGCTGACGATGGAACACGATCCCCGTACCGGCCTCGGTCGGGAGGAAGCTGATGGTTACAGGCGTCCCCGAATGCACGCCGATCCCGGTCAGCGTGACCGGTGCCGCGATGGTGGTCTGAAAACCCAGCAATCCGATTGCCATAGAAGAGTGCCTCTATCTGCTGCGACATGGCTGTTTCGCCCGGCGAGCGCGCCTGCCGCTTATCCGTTTGGGGGCCACGAAATCGGAATTGCATGCCGAATCCAGCCCTGTCCCGATCCCATACATATGGAGCGCGCGCCGATAGCACAAATCACTGTTTCTTTCGCATTGTTACGAAGGCAAACAATTGGAACCATTGCACAATCACTGCTCCTTCGCACTTGCGGAAAACAGAGGCGCCCGGGCCTTGCGACCCGGGCGCCGAAATCACTCTGCGACGAGCCTCAGTTCGACTGGCGACGCAGGAAGGCCGGGATTTCGAGCTGGTCGTCCTCGTGGGCGACCCGCGTCTGCGGCACTGTGCGGCCCTGGTCGTCGAGCTGGCCGCGACGCGGCGCATAGAGGCTCGCTTCCGGAGAAAGCGGACGGCGCTGCTGCGAGGCGGCGGCCGGAGCGGACGCCGTCATGTCGGCGTTTACCGGCTCTTCCTCGTGATGACGGCCGAGCGAGCTCGTGATCCGCTTGAGGAGACCCATCGGGCCGCGTTCGTCCTGCGGTGCCGGAGCGGCGCTCGCCCGGTGGTCCATCTCGGCGCGGACGACCGGCGGGAAGTCCTCGACCTTCGGCATGCGGACCTGCTCGACCGTCTGGCGGACCGGCTGGGCGACCGGCTCGACGCGGACCGGGGCTGCCTCGACCGGAGCGACCGGGCGGCTCATGACCGGAGCCGGAGCGGCAACCGGTTCGCGAACGACGGGCTGCTGCGGAGCGGCCGGTGCCGGCGCGGTGAAGAGCTTGCTCTGCGGGCGGAATTCCGACTGGGCCGGAGCTGCGGCCGGGGCCGGAGCCATCTGGCGGGCCATGGCGATCTCGAGCTCACGCTCCATCTCCGCTTCGGCCGACCGGATGGTCTCGGCAACCGGGTCGGCAGCCTTCGGAGCCTGTGCCACGACCGGGCGAGCCGGGACCGGAGCCGGGGCGATGGCCGCGGCCGGGCGCATGATCGGCCGGGCGGCCGGCGCTTCGTAGGTCTTCTGAGCCATGGCTCCGGCGGTGCGGTCGATGCCGGTCGCGACGACCGACA
>DATGWU010000271.1:0-5838 GCA_035299345.1 Rhizobium sp. | reverse complement strand
TCGCCGCCCGGCACCTGGGTATAGGTGTAGATCGCCGAGGCGAGCGTCTGGGTCTCGCCGGGTATGTTGGAGACGAAGGTGATCGTCGCGCCGAACTCGCCCATCGCCTTGGCGAAGGCGAGCACCGCGCCGGCGACGATGCCCGGCACGATCAGCGGCAGCGTCACCGTGACGAAGACCCACGGGCGGCTGGCGCCGAGCGTCGAGGCGGCCGCCTCCAGCCTGCGGTCGACATTGTCGAGCGAAAGCCTAATCGAACGCACGAGCAGCGGAAAGCCCATGACGCCGGCCGCAAGCGCCGCGCCGGTCCAGCGGAAGGAAAAGACGAGGCCGAACCACTGGTCGAGAAAGGCGCCGACCGCCCCCTTGCGCCCGAAGGTCAAGAGCAGGAGGTAGCCGGTCACGACCGGAGGCATGATGAGCGGCAGGTAGACGATGCCGTTCAGGAGCGCCTTGCCGAAGAACTCACCGCGCGAGAGCAGGCAGGCGACCGCCACGCCGACCGGCACGGAAAAGGCCACGGCCGTCGCCGCGACCTTCAGGCTGAGGAACATGGCCGTCAGTTCTTCCGGTGATAGCGTCACGGCGGCGGGGTCCTCGGTCTGCGGTGTCAGTTCGTCTTGGCAAGCACCGTGAAGCCGGCAGCCGTGAAGCGATCATAGGCCTTCGGCGACTGAAGGTAAGTGAGAAATGCCGCCGCATCGGCATTATCCGCAGCCTTGAGTTCGGCGGCCGGATAGACGATCGCCGGATGGCTGTCCTCGGGAAAGCGGTCCACCACCTTCACCTTCGGATCGGCCTTTGCGTCGGTCTCGTAGACGATGCCGAGCGGCGCCTCGGCGCGTGAGACGAGGAGGAGTGCTGCGCGGACGTTTTCGGCCTGGGCGACGCGATCCTTGACGCTTTCCCAGACGCCGAGCTTTTCGAGCGCCGCCTTGCCGTAGACGCCGGCCGGCACGGCATCGGTATTGGCCATGGCGAGATGTCCGTCGCCGAGGGTGCTTGCGAGCGGGAAGTCCTTGCCGATCGAAAGCGAGACGGTGCTGTCGGACGGAGCGATCAGCACGATCCGGTTGCCGAGCAGGTTCACACGGCTGCTTTCGGCGACGAGGCCGGCCTTCTCGACATAATCCATCCACTTGAGATCGGCCGAGATGAAGAGGTCGGCGGGCGCCCCTTCCTCGATCTGCTTGGCGAGTGCGGAACTGCCGGCAAAGGAGAGCGTGACCTCCCCGCCTGTTTCCGCCTTCCAGTCGGAGGCGATTTCACCGAGCACATCCTTGAGGCTCGCCGCCGCAAAGACCGTCACGGCATCGGCCGCCGAGGCGGCCAACGGCGAAAGGAAGACGGCGCCGGCAACGACCGCAGCACCGAGAAGACGTGATACACCCGCAAAAACGCTCATTATAAGCCCCTCCGGCTATCGATATATTCCAACGGATACATCGGTAGCCGATCAGGAACCGCCAGGCAAGAGGCTGTCTTTCGCCGTGCCGAAGGGCGAGAGCCGGCGGATGCATTTTCCAGTTTCGTCTGCCTGCCGAGCCTTGCCCCGGGCTTTTGGCGCGGCAGCAGGTGGCGAGCGCGTTCACTGTCTCGAAACCCTGAGCCGTTGGACTTCGCTAACCATCTGAGGATGCAAAGTTTTCTTAACCGCAATTTTTAAGTTGCCCGGAAGGGGGCGCGACTATCTTCGCGATCAGAGGACGCAAAGTCCCGAAGCGATGGCCATGACGGCTCTCGAAGGTAAAACAAGGGTAGAATGATGATGACGAACACGGTTATGAAGCCTACCTGGGCGGGCGCGACGCTGAGACTGGATCCGTCCCGTTTCCCGCATCAGATCACTTACGCATTGCGCGAAGCGGCCGGCGATGTCACGATCACCATTGACGAGCGTGGCGCCATTCTGCGAAAGGTCTTGCCTTCGAGCGGCCTGCCGCTCTCCTTCGCCCTGCCGGCCCGCGCTTTCAAGGGCGTCGCGGCGCGGGCGATCGACCACGGAGATGGAGAGGTAACGGTAACCTTGGAACTGCATCACGAAGATCCGGACCTGTGCATCCCGCTTTTGGTGGCACACGACCTCTGCGATATCGCAGCCGACTGGCGGGGATGGGCGGATGCTTTCCGGATCCCGATGCTGATGGTCGAGGCCGACGGTATCGCTCGTCCGCTCGAAGAGCATCTCGGTGACGTCAAGGCCCGCACCACCCAGCCGCGCCGCCGCCATTCCTATTTTGCACAGCGCCGCCCGCGCTTCCTGGTCCGCCGCTCGACCGGCAGCCTCGGCGTGGCGATGAAGATCTCCGGCAAGGAAATCATCGCCCGCAACTGAGCGAAGGACCGGTCATCCGGTTCTTTTCGAGACAATCAGGCAACCGCCAGAGACAAGGCCCCGCTCTTTCCGATGCGGGGCCTGTTTCGTTTCGGATCAACGATCCTGCCTCAGGCGAAAGGCAGCGCGGCAAGAAGCCCGAGGAAGATGATCGCGCCGACCCGGCTGTTGGACTTGAAGAGCGCGAGGCACTGGGCAGCGTCGTTGATGTCGAGAACGGCGATCTGGTAGATGAACATGCCGCCGGCGGCGAAAAGGCCGGCAAAGGCGGGGAGACCGGCCCCGGCCGCGAAGAAGGCGGCGGCGAGCAGGACGAGCGTCAGGCCGTAGAGGCCGACCAGCCAGGCGCGGGTATTTTCGCCGAAGAGGCGCGCGGTGGAGCGCACGCCGATCAGCGCATCGTCCTCCTTGTCCTGATGGGCGTAGATCGTGTCGTAGCCGATCGTCCAGGCGACGGCGGCGACATAAAGCAGCACGGCCGGCAGAGACAGCGAGCCGAAGAGCCCGGCCCAGCCCATCAGTCCGCCCCAGGAGAAAGCGAGCCCGAGGAAGAATTGCGGCCAGTCGGTGAAGCGCTTGGCAAAGGGATAGATCGCGACGATCGCCAGCGAGAGTACGCCGAGGCCGATCGCAAAGCCGTTGAAGCAGAGGAGGACGAAAAGGCCGGTGAGGGCCTGCGCCGCCATGAAGAGCTTCGCCTGCAGGTGGCTGACGCGACCGGAGGGAAGCGGCCGCGAACGGGTGCGGGCAACCGCCATGTCGATCTCGTGATCGACGAGGTCGTTATAGGTGCAGCCGGCGCCGCGCATGGCGACCGAACCGATGAAGAAGAGCACGAGATGGAAGATGAAGAGCGGGAGGCTCAGCTGCCCTTCCCCCTGCAGGACGTTGGCGGCGAGCGCCGACGACCAGAAACAGGGCCACATCAGGAGCTGCCAGCCGATCGGCCGGTCCCAGCGGGCGAGCTGGGCATAGGGCCAGGCCGCGCGCGGCAGGACGCGATAGACCCAGTTGTCGGAAGGCGCATCCGCGACGCGCCCGGAATTTTCAGCAAACGTGTTCATGCCGGATTGATAGACCAAACACCGGCGGAAGGAAACAAGAGGCCCGGGCCGATCAGTCGACCTGGACGCCGAACTTGTAGCTTGCCCCGACGCCGAAAAGGACCTGGTTCGGCGTGCCGCGTTCCTGGACGAGGCTGCTGTCGGCGGCCGGACCGACGAGGCGCTTGTATTCCGCAAAGGCGGTGGCCTGCAGGCGCTCGGTGGCGTTCCAGGTGATCGCGGCCCCCGCCCCGACCGATTGCCAGCCGGCGCCCGGATCATACTGGGCAAGGCCCGAGGCCGCCGATTCGGTGGCGTTCACGCCGTAATAGGCGCGGCTGTAGCCGCTCGTCGCATAGCGGGCGCGCGGCCCGCCGGAAACCTGCAGGTCGGGCGCGATATCGGTGAAGGCATCCGCGGCGACATCGGCAACGAGGCCGTCATGGCTGCGGACACCCTGGCGCAACTCGCCGCGTATCCGCAGATAGTCGGTCGGGTAGACATCGACGAACCCGCCGACTTCGGCGCCGAACTTCACATCCGAAAGGCCCTTGAGATCGTCGGAGGTGCCGGAGTCGCGTCCCCAGACCAGCCGCCCGGCAACACCCGCCCTCACCGCCTCCGTCTCGACGAGACCGAAGGAGGGGCTGTCGTTGCGCGAGGAGAACGGCTGGGTATTGCCCTCCCGCCCGATCGAGATCGTCGGAGCCACACCGATCTTCCGCTCCGTCGAGCCTTCGTAGGAAGGTTCGCTCACGCCCTGTGCACCGAGTTTCACGTACCAGTCCCCGGCAAGAGCCGTGTGGGCCGGCAGAAGGGTGACGAGGGACAAGAGAAAGCGGGCGGGAAGACGCATGACACAAGCTCCGGAAACGCAATACGAAGGTCCGCCGGGTGCGGAAGAAAACCGGTGACGCATTCGCACGAAATGCGTTACCGGATCATTAACCCTGCCGCTGCTCTCCTGGTGCCCGGTTTCAGTACGTCACCTTCTCGAGTGGCGGGCGCGTGGCGTCGAAGGCGGCAAGGGACGCCTCACGCTCGGCCATGTAGCCGCGCGTATCTGGGACCGCGAAGGTGTTCCGGGCAAGCTGCATCTGGAAGATGAAAAAGCCCTGATGCGTGAAGGCCATCTCCGAACCGGCGAGATAAAATTCCCACATGCGGACGAACCGCTCGTCATAGAGCCGGACCACCTCTTCCTTGCGGGCGAGGAACCGTTGTCGCCACAGGCGGAGCGTGCGTGCGTAGTGGCGTGGCATGATCTCGATGTCGCGGACGAAGAGGCCCGCCTTCTGCACCGCCGGCAGCACCTCGGCGAGCGAGGGAATGTAGCCTCCCGGGAAGATGTATTTCTCGAAGAAGGGATTGTTGACGAGCGGCGGCGTCGGCTGCCCGATCGAATGCAGCAGCATGACGCCGTCCTTGTCGAGCAGCTCGGCCACCTTGCGGAAGAACCGGCCGTAGTTGGAAGGGCCGACATGCTCGAACATGCCGACCGAAACGATCCGGTCGAAGGGCTTCGCCTTCATGGTGCGGTAGTCCTGCAGCTCGAAGCGGACGCGGGAGGAAAGCCCGCGTTTCTCCGCCCGGTCCCGCGAGACGCGCAGCTGTTCGGTGGACAGCGTGATGCCGGTGACGTCGACCCCGGAGGACTCGGCGAGATACATCGCCATGCCGCCCCAGCCGGAACCGATCTCCAGCACGCGCTGGCCTTCGCCGAGCAGCAGCTTGGCGGCGATGTGGCGCTTCTTGGCGACCTGAGCCTCTTCCAGCGAAGTCTCCGGCGTCTCGAAATAGGCGCAGGAATACTGCCAGTCCGGATCGAGGAAGAGGTCGAAGAGCTTGGCCGAGAGGTCGTAATGGTGGGCGACGTTGCGTTGGTTGTGGTTGAAGGGAAGGAGGCGCTGCAGGCGGGTGAGCGCCAGCCGGACCACCCCGCGCCAGATCATGCCGAAGCTCAGATCCTCGGCAAGCGTGTTAGACTTCACGAGCGCGAGGAGATCGTAGATATCCCCCGCGTCCATGACCATGCGGCCGTCCATGTAGATTTCGCCGAGCTTCAGTTGCGGATCATCGACGAGTTCGTTCTCGGCCTTCTCATCGATGAAGCGGATGGCGACCAGGTCGCCCGTGCCGTCTCCATAGGTCCTGCTCTTTCCGTCTGCGGTGGTAGCGGTCAGCGTACCGGTTCTGACAATGCGATTCAGTAATCCCTCAAGCTTCGAGGTCATTCATGCCCCCAATTTGCTATCAACGAATATGAAACGAGAAAAAATCTAACGCTTTTATCAGCTTGGACAAGCGCGAGATTATTATCGACGGTTCATATTTCTTGAAGCCGGGGACGGGGCGGCGTCTTTTCGCCGCCCTTTGCCTCACTTCTTGCGGAAGGCTTCCGCCAGCGCAGCACCGAAGCTTCCCTGCTGCGGACGCGCCTCCTGCCGGGCCTGCGGCTTT
>DATGWU010000270.1:0-2300 GCA_035299345.1 Rhizobium sp. | reverse complement strand
AGCCGGCATCTTCCCATACGCGTCGCGCCTATGCGTCCGACTGGAAGCATTTTGCCGCATGGTGCCGTCGTGAGACCGTCCCTCCCCTACCCGCCGATCCGCAGCTTGTCGCTCGCTACATCCGCGCCTGTGCTTCGGGTGATGGGCGCAAGGACGGGCGAGCCAACTCCGTTACCACGATCGAGCGGAGACTTTCCTCGCTGACGTCGAACTATGCACGACGTGGCTTCGCTCTTTCCCGCCAGGACCAGACGATCTCTGCCGCGCTCGCCGATGCCCGCAGTTCCGCCGGTCCGCCCGCTCCTCGCAAGGCGACGCTGACGCCGGGCGATCTTGCCTCGATGCTCGAAACACTGGACCGCGGAACTCTCAAGGGGTTGCGGGACCGGGCCATTCTGCTGCTCGGCTTCGCTGGTCGCCTGACCCGCGCCGAGATTACCGGCCTTGACGCGGGACCCGGCGAAAGTGACGACGGGCGCGGCTGGATCGCGCTCGAAGCCAGGGGCGTGACCGTCAACGTGTCCGGCAAGGCCGGCCAGCGCCAGATCGAAATTGCCCGTGCGTCCGACGAGGCATCCTGTCCCGTTACGGCTCTCGAAACATGGATGCGGCTCGGCCGGATCACGAAAGGTCCGGTCTTCCGGCGCGTCCTGCGGGGAGGCAAGACCATCGGCACAACACGGTTGCACGATCAGGAGGTGGCACGTCTGGTAAAGCGTGCCGCCCTCGCCGCGGGTCTGAGGACCGGCGGGACCGGGCCGTTTTCGAGCCGCTCGCTGCATCTGAGGGCGATGCCCGTTGATGTCGACGACGACAAGTCTTTGGCTGTGACGATGTCGAGCTGATACCGGTGCGTAATGGCCGCTTGTTCCTCAGACGACGGGGCGGACGAACTCTTTCGTCGTTCCTCCTGAAGACACGAGAGACAGGCTGTCGCCTTGACGCCAGCAATCGTAAACCCATTTCGGGTACAAGTGGACGCTCGCGTCCACAAAGCGCCAACGAAGGAGTGGCAATGTCCAACGTCATCGAGTTCAAGCGACCGCCGAAACCGAAGGAAAGGAAGAAGGTGCAGCCATCCGTCCGCAAGGCCCTGCTGTTTGCCGGTGTATGCCTGGCTTTCGTTTTCGTCTGGGCGTATTACGCCTATCTGGCCTGACGGTGCGGTCGGTGGTCGCAGCTTGTGACACCCCTACCCTGCGGTTACCGAACACCCCATTTATGCCCATGGTAGCGCTTGCAAGTTTTGCGGCCGGCCAATAGCTTCCCATCTGTCCCTCGAGCCCGCCGCAGTTTCATCCCATGCAAGCCTACATAAGAAGCCTCGCCGATCGTCACCGGACAGAAGCCAGTGACCGACACCTCGCATTTTACCTGACCTTCGTCGCAGGCGCGGCCAATGCCGGCGGCTTCATGGCCGTCCAGCAATATACGTCGCATATGTCCGGGATGGTCTCGTCGATGGCCGACAACCTCGTCCTCGGCAATCTGGAGTTCTTCCTGGGTGGCCTTTCCGCGCTCGTGGCCTTTGTTCTGGGCGCCGCAACCTCGGCGATCCTGATCAACTGGGCGAAGCGCAAGGATCTCCATTCCCAGTATGCCTTGCCGCTCGCCTTCGAAGCATTCGCCATGGCGGCCTTCGGGCTCTCGGGGCTGCTGGATGGCATCCTGACCGCGGTCACGGTCGCCCTCCTCTGCTTCATCATGGGCCTGCAGAATGCGATGATCACCAAGCTTTCCGGCGCACGTATCCGGACAACTCATGTGACCGGTCTCGTGACAGACGTCGGCATTGAGATCGGCAAACTCTTCTATCGCAACAGCCCCGAGGTGAAAGGCCGTCCGCCTGTAATAGCGGACCGGGACAAACTGCGACTGCTGTCCAGCCTGATCAGCCTCTTCTTCATCGGAGGCATCTGCGGCGCCGTTCTCTTCAAGACACTCGGCATTCCCGCCGCGGTGATCCTGGCTTTACCGCTCATGCTCTTTGCCGCCTTCCCGCTCGTGAGCGATCTGCAGTCGATCCGCCAGCGCTGGACCTGATCGCTTCGCCGACTGCTGGTTTGCTCTCATCGGGAGCTGAGCCGGGGCGGTGCTGGCCTTCGCATCGTGTCTTCATGAGTGCCGACAGCATCGGACCCACGGAAAAGACACCACGGCGAGCCTTGGCGGTCAGATCCCTCAGATAGCCGCCTGGCGTGTTGATGTGCCCTGCTCGTTGGAGAATGCAGGCCATGACGGTCGCTGCATTTTCCGGTCCCATGGCCTCACAAGCCTCCTGATAGGCCGACGGGGTGACG
>DATGWU010000269.1:0-4091 GCA_035299345.1 Rhizobium sp. | reverse complement strand
CGGCGGCGACACGTTCGAGTTCGGCTACGCCTGGCTCGACTGATCAGGCCGTCACGATCACCGGTTCGCAGCGGACCGGAAAGTTCACCGAATTGGCAATGAAGCACTTTTCGTGCGCGTCGTGGTGCAGGGATGCCGCGCGCTCGCGATCGCCCGACGAGATCGTCACCCGCGGCCGCAGCACCACCTCGGTGAAGCGGCCGCTGCCATCCTCCTCCGTCACCATCAGTCCCTCGGCATGGTCCTCATAGGCGGTGACGACGACGCCGTTCACCGCGCAGAGATGCAGGTACCAGAGCTTGTGGCAGGCCGAGACCGACGCGACCAGCAGGTCCTCCGGGTTCCAGCGCTCCGCGTCGCCCCGGAAGGCGGGATCGGCGGAGCCCGGAATGTCCGGCTTGGCACCGGCGGCGATCACGTGGTCGCGGCTATAATCCCGGTAGCCGGAGGTACCGGTGCCGCGATTGCCGATCCAGGTCACCGTGGTGCTGTACTCGTGATGTCTTCCGCTCATCTTTGCCGTCCTCTCCCGCCTTGCCCGCCGGCCGTCGCCGGCCGCGACTCTCTTCGTCGATCGCGAGAATAGGGCAAGCGCAGCACAGCTCAAAGGCAAGAACGCTGTCACGGCCATGACGAAGAATTTTCGTCGCGGCTCTTGCAATGATCGATTTACGATATATCTTAGATGCAGTTTCAACACATCTAAGGAAACCCAGACATGAGACATTTCCATTGCGGTCGTGAGGAATACGGCAATCCCTTCTTCCAGGCCATGCGCCATGGCGGCTTCTTTGGCGGACGTCCTGAGGGCGGTCCGCGCGGCCGCGGCGAGCGCCGGCGGATGTTCGACGCCGGCGAGCTCCGGCTCGTTCTGCTGAAGCTCATCGAGGAACAGCCGCGCCACGGCTACGACCTCATCCGCGAGATCGAGACGCTCTCCGGCGGCGCCTATGCGCCAAGCCCCGGCGTCGTCTACCCGACGCTCACCCTGCTGCTCGACATGGGGCTTTCCGAGGAACAGGCGAGCGAGGGCCCGCGCAAGCTCATGGGCATCACCGAGGCCGGCCGCCAGCATCTTTCCGAGCGGGCGGACGAGGTCGAGGTCGCAATGGCGCGGCTGACGGCGCTCGCCCGCCTCTCCGAGCGCACCGACGCCGCACCGGTGCGCCGGGCCATGCACAACCTGCGGGCCGCGCTGCAGGACCGGCTTTCGCAGGAGGGCGCGACACGCGAGACGCAGCTCGAGGTCGCCCGCATCCTCGACGAGGCGGCAGGCAAGATCGAAAGGCTCTGACCATGGCCAGATCCGTCGCCACCGTGCCGACCGAGAACGGCTGGAAATATCTGCAGCAGCTCTGCAAGCACTGGAGCCACAAGCTCGATGTCGAGCTCGGCGAGAAGACCGGAACCGTCCGTTTTGCGGAAGCGACCGCGACGATGAGCGCAGACGAGGCCGGGCTGACCGTCGCAATCGACGCGGCATCGGACGAGGTTCTGGAACGGATGAAAGGCGTGGTCGCGAGCCATCTCGACCGCTTCGGCTTCCGCGAGGCACCGTTGCCGTTCGATTGGCGGGCGGACTGAGACGTCCCCTTATCCGGCTGCCAGCGCCTTCTCCCAGCAGGCGGGGGCCGAAGGATGGTCAGAGACACGGCTCTGCCCTGGCGAGTTAGGGTGACGGGCAAACGTAGGGAACGCGGTGTTTGTGGATCCTCGGGTCAAGCCCGAGGATGACGATCTTTCATGTGTTGCTGGGGTGCCTTACTGGCACATCTGCTCGAGTTCCGGCGTTGCTTCGGGTGCCGCATCAGTCTCCTCGATCACTTCACGGAGCCGCTACGCTTCTTGGGCACGAGCCCCACCCTACACTCAGTCATCCTCGGGCTTGACCCGAGGATCCACGCCATCATCGCGATCGCGTGAAGGCGTCGTCGGTGGCGGGGGTATCAGCCCTTTCGCGGCGCAGACGCGCCGCTGCTGAATCCCGGATCAGGTCCGGGGTGACCGACGATGTGGTCGCGCCGGCCTTCGGCATTCTCGGGTCCCTGCCCGAACCTTACTCCGGGCGGTTATCCTTCAGCCAGTCGAGCGCGTTCCGCAACGTTTCGACCGTCTGGTCGACCTCGGACCGGGAGATGACGAGCGGCGGCGAGGCGAGCATGCGGTCGCCGGTCGCCCGAAGGATCACGCCGTTCGCCACGCACTGGTTGCGCACCAGGGAGCCGATGTCGTCCGGCTTTTCGAAGCGGCGGCGCGTCGCCTTGTTGGCGGTGATCTGCACCGCGCCCATCAGCCCGACATTGACCGCCTCGCCCACCATCTCGTGGTCGGCGAGGCTCCGCCAGGCCTCGGTGAAATAGGGACCGATGTCGTCGCGCACCCGCTCGACCAGCCCCTCTTCCTCGATGATCCGGATGTTTTCGAGCGCCGCGGCGGCGCAGACCGGATGACCGGAATAGGTGTAGCCGTGGTAGAAATCGCCGAGTTCGCCGATCATCACGTCGGCGACGCGGTCACTGACGATCACCCCGCCGATCGGCAGATAGCCCGAGGAAAGCCCTTTGGCGACCGGCGCCAGGTCCGGTTCGTAGCCGTAGTGCTGGTGGCCGAACCAGGAGCCGAGCCGGCCGAAACCGCAGATCACCTCGTCGGAGACGAGCAGGATGTTGCGCGCCTTGCAGATGCGGGAGATTTCCGGCCAGTAGGTCGAGGGCGGCACGATGACACCGCCCGCCCCTTGGATCGGCTCGGCGACGAAGGCGGCGACATTCTCCTCACCGAGCTCGTCGATCTTTGCCTCCAGCTCGCGGGCGACCTTCAGGCCGAATTCCCCGGGCGAGAGATCGCCGCCCTCGGCATACCAATAGGGCTGGCCGATGTGATGGATGCCGGGGATCGGCAGGTTACCCTGTTCGTGCATCCACTGCATGCCGCCGAGCGAGGCGCCGGCGACGGTGGAGCCGTGATAGGCGTTCTTCCGCGCGATCACCTGCGTCTTGGTTTCATGGCCGAGCACCTTCCAGTAGACGCGCGCCATGCGGAACCAGGTGTCCGAGGCTTCCGATCCGGAATTGGTGAAGAAGACGCGGTTGAGCGTCGGGCCGGCATGGCTTGCGATCTTCTGGGCGAGCAGCGTGGTCGGCGGCGTCGTCGTGCCGAAGAAGGTGTTGTAGTAGGGAAGCTCCTGCATCTGGCGATAGGCGGCTTCCGCGATCTCGTTGCGGCCGTAGCCGACATTGACGCACCAGAGGCCGGCGAAGGCGTCCAGATATTTCTTGCCGTTCTGGTCCCAGATGTTGACGCCCTCCGCCCGGTGGATGATGCGCGTGCCGTCCGCATTGAGCTTCTTCATGTCGGAGAAGGGATGCAGATGGTGGGCGGCGTCGATGGCGCCGAGATTGGAATGGGTGACGGGCTTGTTCATGGCGACAGTCCTGTTTGCAGGCCGCCCTGTCAGCAGGCCGCAAGACCGAATACGGGCAGACCCTGCGGCCTGCCCGGCATACGTCTCGCTGCCTTGCCTGATTGAAAGGCGGAACGTTATCGGCTACGAAGATGACCTTCCGGAATGCGTTTGGCAAGGGCGTCGATTTGCCCGCCTCCCCGCCCCCGATCATCCCTTCAGCCGAACCGGCGAGAGCTTTTTTCATGACGAATGTTTCCCAGGCCGCCCTCCACCCCGCAGTCGATCCCTCCGCCCGCATCGAAGTCCTGCTCGTCGGCATGAACGGCGACCTGCGCGGCAAGATGATCCCGCTCGGCGCCGAGGATAAGGTCTGGAAGAACACCGTCCGTCTGCCCGCCTCCACCCAGTCGCTCGACATCTGGGGCGACGACAACGACGACATCACCGGGATTTCGCTGACACTCGGCGATCCCGACGGCATCTGCGTGCCCGACCGCCGCTCGCTGACGACGATGCCCTGGGGACCAGCGGGTTCCAAGCAGGTGCTCGCCACCATGCACACGCTTGCCGGCGAGCCGCATTTCGTCTGTCCGCGCGCCATCCTCGCGCGGGTGCTGGAGCGCTACGCCGAACGCGGCCTCACCCCGGTGGTGGCGACCGAGCTCGAATTCTACGTGATCGACGA
>DATGWU010000268.1:0-1829 GCA_035299345.1 Rhizobium sp. | reverse complement strand
GGTCTCTGGCACAACTTCGGCGGCGCCGATTCCTACGAAAACGCGCGCGCGATCGTTCGCCGCGCCTTCGATCTCGGCATCACCCATTTCGACCTCGCCAACAATTACGGTCCGCCGCCCGGTTCGGCGGAGGTGGCGTTCGGCGAGATCCTGCGGACCGATTTCGCCGGCTACCGCGACGAGCTCGTCATCTCGTCCAAGGCGGGCTACGGCATGTGGGCCGGCCCCTACGGCGAGTGGGGCAGCCGCAAATACGTGATCGCCTCGTGCGACCAGAGCCTCAAGCGGCTCGGTCTCGACTATGTCGACATCTTCTATTCGCACCGCTTCGATCCGGATACGCCGCTCGAAGAGACCTGCGGGGCGCTCGACCACATCGTCCGGTCGGGCAGGGCGCTCTATGTCGGGATTTCCTCCTACAATTCGAAGCGCACCCGCGAGGCGGTGGAGATCCTGAAGGCCCTCGGCACGCCTGTTCTCATCCATCAGCCGAGCTATTCGATGATCAACCGCTGGATCGAGGAAGACGGCCTCGTCGATACGCTCGAAGAACTCGGCATCGGCTCGATCGTCTTCTCGCCGCTGGCGCAGGGCATGCTGACGAACAAGTACCTCAACGGCATTCCGACCGGTAGCCGCGCCTCGCAGGAAAAATCGCTCGATCCGGGCTTCCTCAACGAGAAGAACCTGGAGAACATCCGCGCGCTCGGCCGGATCGCGGAACGGCGCGGCCAGACGCTCGCGCAGATGGCGCTCGCCTGGGTGCTGCGCGGCGGGCACATCACCTCGGCGCTCATCGGTGCGAGCCGCTCCGAGCAGGTCGAAGACTGCGTGAAGGCGCTGGAAAGGCCCGATTTTACCGCCGAGGAACTCGCCGAGATCGACACATACGCCAGGGAAGCCGACATCAATCTCTGGGCGGCATCGGCCGAACGGAAGGGGCCGCCACGGAAGAAGAAATAGAGTCTGAGATCGAAATGCCCCCTCTGGCCTGCCGGCCATCTCCCCCACAAGGGGGGAGAGCGGATTCGGCGGCCCGCCCGATTGCCGTTGGCCGGGAGCGCGGCGTCTGAGACGCCGGGCACGGGAGGGCGCGACGGTAGCGGCTCGTCTCCCCCCTTGTGGGGGAGATGTCGGCGTAGCCGACAGAGGGGGTGTTTTCCGAGAAACAGGAGGAGAAACGCGACATGATCATCAATCCCATCCTGCCGGGCTTTAATCCGGATCCGTCGATCTGCCGGGTCGGTGAGGACTATTTCATCGCGACCTCCACCTTCGAATGGTATCCGGGCGTCCAGATCCACCACTCGCGGGATCTTGTGAACTGGCGCCTCGTCTGCCGGCCGCTCAATCGCGCAAGCCAGCTCGACATGCGCGGCAACCCGGACAGTTGCGGCATCTGGGCGCCATGTCTCTCCTACAGCGACGGGCTGTTCTGGCTCGTCTATACCGACGTCAAACGCTTCGACGGCAACTTCAAGGACGCGCACAACTACATCGTCACCGCGCCCTCCGTCATGGGTGAATGGTCCGATCCGGTCTACGTGAATTCCTCCGGCTTCGACCCATCGCTCTTTCATGACGACGACGGGCGGAAGTGGTTCGTCAACATGCAGTGGAACCACCGCACCGAGAGCTATGGCGGGGCGCCGAAGCATCCGGCCTTCGACGGCATCCTGCTGCAGGAATGGGACGCGGAGAAGAAGCGGCTCGTCGGGCCGGTCAAAAACATCTTTCCCGGCAGCTCGCTCGGCCTCGTCGAGGGACCGCATCTCTTCAAGCGCAACGGCTGGTACTATCTGACGACCGCCGAAGGCGGCACCGGCTAC
>DATGWU010000267.1:0-3830 GCA_035299345.1 Rhizobium sp. | reverse complement strand
TGGAAAACGCCGCCCGTTTCGCGGCCGCAAGCGTCGTCGTCACCGCCGGACCGGCCGAGGACCACGAGCCCGGCGAGGGCGTGACGCGCCGCAACTGGATCGAGGTGACCGTCGAAGACGACGGGCCGGGTCTGGAACCCGGCGAGATCGTCGAAGCGCTGAAACGTGGACGCCGGCTGGACGAGAGCAAGCCGGGCACCGGGCTCGGGCTTTCGATCGTCAACGAGATAGCCTCCGAATATCAGGGGGCATTCGGACTCTCGCGCGGTGCGCGTGGCGGATTGCGGGCCCGATTGGTGCTTCCGGCCGTCACGAGAGACATTGCGTGAGGCGAATTTCCGTGAAAAAAGAAGGCTGTCACAATGATGCCACGTGGCTGCCGCAGCTAAGAGAGAGAATATTGAGGGTGGTCGAAAGAGGTCGGGCCGGGGACATGGGAAATACGCGCTTTCGTATCGCGGTGACGGCGACGCTTGCCGCCGTGGCACTGTCGTCCTGCGCAACCACGGGCGGCAAGGGCTCCGCATCGGGCCTCTATATCTCCGCGCTGCAGGGCGGGATCGTCGCCCGTTCGGGCGTCGAGCTGTCGAACAGCCAGACGCAGCGCGCACTCGAAGCCGAGTACCGTGCGCTGGAGGCTGCACCCGGCGGCCAGCCGGTCGCCTGGAAGGGCAACGACATTTCCGGCCAGGTGATCGCCGCCGCCCCCTACCAGGTCGGCCAGCAGAACTGTCGCCAGTACACCCACAAGCTGAAGGTGAAGGGCGACGAGACGGAAGTGCGCGGCGCGGCCTGCCGCAACCCGAACGGCACCTGGACGCCCTTGACATAAGTCAAGGCTGGAGCGCCTCCGATCCCGTAGAGCATTGCTTGCGGCGAAACGCCTCAAATGTGCGTCATCGGCCGTTTGCCGGTTGGATTGTCACCCGGCATACAGTAATTGGGTTCTCATGTTGTTCTGGATCGCCACCGCCTTGCTGACGGCCGTCACGGCCGTCGTCCTCCTCGGGCCGCTCTTTCGCGGCCGTACCATCCTCATCGAGGACGCGGTCGGGGAGGCCGCCGTCTACCGCGACCAGTTGAACGAACTCGAACGCGACAAGACGCTCGGGCTGATCGGCGGCGAAGAGGCGGATTACGCCCGCGCCGAGATCGGCCGGCGCCTGCTTGCCGCGTCGGCCGAGGCGAAGGCGGGCAGGGAAGCGAAATCCGGCCGGCACCTGCTGGCGCAGGCCTTCATCATCGTCTGCCTTCCGGCGATCGGGCTCGGGCTCTACATGATGACCGGCAGTCCCGGAATGCCCTCCGAGCCGCTCGCCGCACGGCTCGCAAACCCCGGCAACAATCTCGAACTGCTGGTCGCCAAGGTGGAACGGCACCTCGCCCAGAACCCGGACGACGGCGCCGGCTGGGATGTCCTGGCGCCGATCTACTTCAAGATGTCGCGCTACGGCGACGCCGAACTCGCCTACCGCAACGCGATCCGCCTGCTCGGCGAGAGCCCGGAGCGGATGATCGGGCTCGGCGAAACGATGACCGCGGAAAACGACGGCATCGTCACCGCTGACGCGCGCTCGGCCTTCGGACGGGCGGTGAAGCTCGGCAGCGCCAATCCGCGCGCCTCCTTCTACATCGCGCTGTCGCTCGAGCAGGAAGGCAAGCGCGAGGAGGCCCGCGCCGCCTTCGAGGCGCTCGCCAAGGCCTCGCCGGCGGACGCGCCCTGGCTGCCGCTGGTCAACGAACACATCGCCGCAAACACCGGCGAGGCGAAGCCCGAAGCGCCCGGCGACCCGACGGAGGCCGATGTCGCCGCAGCTCAGGGCATGTCGACGGGCGACCGCATGGAGATGATCCGCGGCATGGTCGCCGGGCTCGACGCCAAGCTCAAGGAAAACCCGAACAATTTCGAAGGCTGGATGCGTCTCGTCCGGTCCTACGCGATGCTGAAGGAGCCGGAAAACGCCGTAACGGCGCTGAAATCCGCGCTCGCGGCCTTCCCCGCGGAGGGACAGGAAGGCCAGCAGCTGATCGCGATGGCCCGCGAGCTCGGCCTGCCGGTGGAGGAAGCACTGAAATGACCCGCAAACAGAAGAGACTGGCCGTGATTGCCGGCGGCGTGGGCTTCATCGTCGCCGCCGTGCTGCTGGTGATGTTCGCCTTCAGCCAGTCGGTCGCCTATTTCTACGTGCCGGGCGATCTCGCCACCGTCAAGGTGCCGCCGGGAACGCGCATCCGGCTCGGCGGCCTCGTCGAGACGGGCTCGCTCAAGCGCGGCGAGGGGTCGACCGTGACCTTCACCGTCACCGACACGATCGGCACCGTGCCCGTCACCTATACCGGCATCCTGCCGGATCTCTTCCGCGAGGGGCAGGGCGTGGTCGCCGAAGGCGCCTTCGTCGCCGGCGATCCGGTGTTCGTCGCCGACACCGTGCTCGCCAAGCACGACGAGACCTACATGCCGAAGGACGTCGCCGACCGCCTGAAGGCGCAGGGCGTCGAACTGAGCGGCAAGGAGACGGTGAAATGATCATCGAACTCGGGCATTACGCACTGGTGCTGGCGTTGGCGACGGCCATCGTCGTCTCCGTGCTGCCGGTCATCGGCGCGAAACGCGGCGACACCGCGCTGATGGGGGTTGCCACGACGGGCACGCTCGCAATGTTCGGGCTCGTGGTGCTTTCCTTCGGCGCGCTGAGCTACGCCTATATGGTCTCCGACTTCTCGGTGCAGAACGTCTGGCAGAACTCGCACTCGCTGCTTCCCGATGTCTACCGCTTCTCGGCCGTCTGGGGGAACCACGAGGGCTCGATGATGCTGTGGCTGCTGATCCTCAGCCTGTTCAGCGCCATGGTCGCCTTCTTCGGCGCCAACCTGCCGCAGCGGCTGAAGGCGAACGTGCTCGCCGTGCAGGCCTGGATCGCCACCGCCTTTACCCTCTTCATCCTGCTCACCTCCAATCCCTTCATCCGCCTGGCGCCGGCGCCGGCGGAAGGCAAGGACCTCAACCCGGTGCTGCAGGACGTCGGCCTCGCGATCCATCCGCCGCTCCTCTATCTCGGCTATGTCGGCTTCTCCGTCTGCTTCTCCTTCGCGATCGCCGCCCTCATCGACGGGCGCATCGACGCCGCCTGGGCGCGCTGGGTGCGGCCGTGGACGCTCGCCGCCTGGACCTTCCTGACCGCCGGCATCGCCATGGGCTCCTACTGGGCCTATTACGAACTCGGCTGGGGCGGCTGGTGGTTCTGGGACCCGGTCGAAAATGCCTCCTTCATGCCCTGGCTCGCCGGCACGGCACTCTTGCATTCCGCGCTGGTCATGGAAAAGCGCGAGGCGCTGAAGATCTGGACCGTGCTGCTTGCGATCCTCGCCTTCTCGCTGTCGCTGCTCGGCACCTTCCTCGTGCGCTCCGGCGTGCTGACCTCGGTGCATGCGTTTGCCACCGATCCGAGCCGCGGCATCTTCATCCTCGGCATCCTGACGGTCTTCATCGGCGGGGCGTTCACGCTCTTTGCGCTGCGGGCGCCGGCGCTGAAATCGGGCGGGCTATTCGCGCCGATCTCGCGGGAAGGGGCGCTCGTCCTCAACAACCTGATCCTCACGGTTTCGGCGGCGACGGTGCTCGTCGGCACGCTCTATCCCCTGCTCCTCGAGACGGTGACCGGCGACAAGATCTCGGTCGGCGCGCCCTTCTTCAACCTGACCTTCGGCCTCCTGATGGCGCCGCTCCTCGTCGCCATGCCCTTCGGGCCGATGCTCGCCTGGAAGCGCGGTGACCTGCTCGGCGCCTTCCAGCGGCTCTACGTTGCGGCGGGGCTCGCCCTCGTCGCGGC
>DATGWU010000266.1:0-3338 GCA_035299345.1 Rhizobium sp. | reverse complement strand
CGACCACGGCGAGCGTGATCGCCCACAAGGCGGGAATGCGGTTTGACGAGGCGGACGTGGTGACCGGCGACCAGATCGCCGATGCCGTCGCCGCCAGTGAGAGTGCGCTCGACGAAATCACCCGGCGCGGACGCATCTTCGCGCGCGTGAAGCCGGACCAGAAGCTCGCGATCATCCGGTCGCTCGCCCGCAACGGCCACTATGTCGCCGTGACCGGGGACGGCGTCAACGACGCGCCGGCACTCAGGCACGCCCATGTCGGCGTGGCGATGGGTCACGGCGGAACCGAGGTCGCGAAGGAGAGCGCCGACATCATCCTAACCGACGACAATTTTGCCTCGATCGTCGCCGGGATACGGGAGGGACGTGTCGCCTACAACAACATCCGCAAGGTGATCTTCATGCAGATATCGACGGGCGCCGCCGAGGTCCTGCTCTTCCTGCTTGCCATGGTGCTCGGTGCGCCGATGCCGATGACGGCCGTGCAACTGCTCTGGCTCAATCTCGTCACCAACGGCGTGCAGGATGTGGCGCTTGTGACCGAGCCCGCGGAAGGCGACGAACTGCGCTCGCCGGTGCGCCGCCCGGGAGAGCCGATCTTCGACCGGCTGATGCTTCGACGCATCGCCTTGGCCACCGTGTCAATGGGCGGAGGCGGCTTCGCCTTCTTCTATTGGGCGACGACATCCGGTCTGTCGCAGTTCGCCGCCAGCAACTTGCTGCTGCTGCTTTTCGTGCTCTTCGAAAACTTCCAGTGCATCAACAGCCGCTCCGAGCGCCGCTCGGTCTTCCGGCAGTCGCACGTCTCGAACCCGTTCCTGCTGCTCGGCGTCCTGGGTTCCCAGGCCCTGCACATCGGCGCGATGTACGTGCCGGGGGTGAACGATCTCCTGGAAATCGCGCCGATTTCGCTGGAGCAGTGGCTGTTGCTGCTGGCCGCCGCCGCATCGGTTCTCGTGGTCAGCGAAATCGACAAATGGCTGTTGCGCCGCCGGGTGGCGGGGACCCGTATCGACGACGGCCGGACGGCGTGACGAGAAAGGCCCGGCAGATCATCATCTGCCGGGCCCTGATTTTCTGCCGTGCGAGCGCTGTCAGCGTTGCGATACGGGCACGTAGTCGCGCTTGGGCGCGCCGGTGTAGAGCTGGCGCGGACGGCCGATGCGCTGCTGCGGATCCTCGATCATCTCGTTCCACTGGGCGATCCAGCCGACGGTGCGGGCGAGCGCGAAGAGAACGGTGAACATCGTGGTCGGGAAACCGAGCGCACGCAGCGTAATGCCTGAGTAGAAGTCGACGTTCGGATAGAGCTTCTTCTCGATGAAGTAGTCGTCGTTGAGGGCGATCTTCTCGAGTTCGAGCGCGACCTTCATCAGCGGGTCGTCCCCGTGGCCGGTCGCCTCCAGAACCTCGTACATGGTCTTCTGCATGATCTTCGCGCGCGGGTCGTAGTTCTTGTAGACGCGATGACCGAAGCCCATCAGGCGGAACGGATCGTTCTTGTCCTTGGCGCGGGCGATGAATTCCGGAATGCGGTCGACGGAGCCGATTTCCTGCAGCATGTTGAGGGCTGCTTCGTTGGCGCCGCCGTGGGCCGGACCCCAGAGGCAGGCAATGCCGGCCGCGATGCAGGCGAACGGGTTGGCGCCCGACGAGCCGGCGAGGCGAACGGTCGACGTCGAGGCGTTCTGTTCGTGGTCGGCATGCAGGATGAAGATCCGGTCCATGGCGCGGGCGAGCACCGGATCGACCTTGTACTCGTCGCACGGTACGGCGAAGCACATGTGCAGGAAGTTCGCGGCGTAATCGAGATTGTTCTTCGGGTAAACGAAGGGCTGCCCGACATGGTACTTGTAGGCCATGGCGGCGATCGTCGGCATCTTGGCGATCATGCGCAGCGATGCGACCATGCGCTGGTGCGGATCGGTGATGTCGGTGGAGTCGTGGTAGAAGGCCGACAGGGCACCGACGGTGCCGACCATGACGGCCATCGGGTGAGCGTCGCGGCGATAGCCGGAGAAGAACTTGCTCATCTGCTCATGCACCATGGTGTGGTGCGTGACGCGGTAGTCGAAGTCTTTCTTCTGTGCGGCGGTCGGCAGGTCGCCGTAGAGAAGCAGATAGCAGACTTCCAGGAAGTCGCCCTTCTCGGCGAGCTGTTCGATCGGATAGCCGCGGTGCAGCAATACGCCCTCGTCGCCATCGATATAGGTGATCTTGGATTCGCAGGACGCAGTCGAGGTGAAGCCCGGATCGTATGTGAAGGAGCCGGTATGCTTGTAGAGGGCCCCGATGTCGAGGACACTCGGTCCGATGGTTCCTTCCTTCACCGGAAGGTCGACCATCTTGTCGCCAAGTGCCAGTGCTGCGCTTTTTTCCGTCATGCTAATCCTCCGAAATTGGCGGTCCGGCGCCTTCGAAAAGGCGTCGCAGGTTAAGCGTCCCGAGTTAGCTATATGATCCCGACGTTAATGCCAAGCTAGCCAAAGGGCAAATTGTGCGACGCGAAATGCCAGCAACATATCGTGATTTCCGAAGCTTATCGCGGCGCTATCACGAGGTGTTTCAGGCTTCTTTCTGCGCGCATTGATTGCTACAGTCTGCCGGTGAGGCGGAGGCCGCAGCGCCGGCGTCCGATCTCCGATCAGGGGGCTGGGGTCGTCTTGGGAGAGATCGCGGAAGACCGCGCCGGGACCGGGGCAGGGGAAGAGCCGGCATTCGCCGTCGCCATCCCCTTTAACGCGATCGCTATCGCGGAACCGCGCCCGGCTGGAGCACTCGTCGTCCGCGAGGCGACGGGCCGGGAAAGCCTTGTTTCGCGCATTTTCCGGTCGGCGGCGATGGCAGCGCGGTCGGCACACGCGGCGATTGGCCGCGAGGCGGCGTTCGGGCATGTCTTCCTCTTCGTGCCTGTCGCGCTGGGTGCAGGAGCCATTATCTGGTTTGCCCTGCCGCAGACCCTGCCGATCGCAGCGCCGGTGCTCCTGTTTGCTGTTTCCTCCGTCTTTGCGGTGCTCTGGCGTTTCGACAGCCCCATGGCGCACAGGACATGGTCGGCGCTGGCCCTCTGTGCCATCGGAATGCTGCTTGCGGATCTCGAGGTTCGCAGGATGCAGACGGTCATTCTCGACACGCCCGTCACGACGCAGGTGACGGGAAGGGTGCTCCGGCGGGAAGCGGGGGCGGCCGGCCAGTGGCGCTATCTCGTCCGCGTTGAGGCGACGGCGGAACCGCAGATCAGGCGTGCGCCGGAAGAGGTCGTGCTCACGACCCGCGCCCGACACGAGCCTTTCGCACTCGGCGAGGTGCTGCGTGGAAAGGCACGGCTCTCGCCGCCT
>DATGWU010000265.1:0-5638 GCA_035299345.1 Rhizobium sp. | reverse complement strand
GCCGTATTCGCGAGAAGACCGGAAATAACTTCCGTGTCGAATCCGGGACCATGATCTCGTCGAACCACGACGCGATCTTTGCCGTGGTGGCTGTCACCCGGCTCTAACCCTCCCTCCAACCGCCGACGAGAAGGACCGATCTCATGGCAACCAAGTGCGACGCCTGGCGCGCCTCCACCGACAACAGCCTGCACGCTTCCGAGAAGGCCGCGACCGAACACGATATCGACGTTTTGGCAGACCGTATCCTCGCCAATCCTGCCAAAGACCCGGCTATAGGGTTGAAGGACCACGCCGACGAGGCGATCCGGCTGCTTCAGGCATACGTTAAGGCCCACCCAGGGGCGGGCGGGGGCAAGGCGCCTTCCGAGAGCCAGAAGGGACCCGCGCAGTCCTACGTCCAGGAGACGCCGATGGGCCGCAGGCTCGTCACGCCTGAGAGGGCCGCCGCATGAGCCGGATCAATCGCAAGACCGGCCGGCCCTACGGGGATCACGGCACCGCCGAACAGGCTATCGAGTACGCGCTGGACCACGCGGGCGGCGAGACGGACACGTTTCTCCGGGCCTGGCAGCAAGGCGCGCTCGACGAGTGGCCTGAGTTCTACACCTGGTTGAAGGAACAAGAGCGATGAGCTTCGATAACGTCGATAGGCCGCAGCACTACAACTCGCACCCGAGCGGCATCCAGCCGGTCGAGATCGCCGAGCACATGGTGCTGACCTTGGGCACAGCCTTCATCTATGGCTGGCGCTACAACATGAAGGGCACGCCGCTCGAAGACCTTCGCAAGATGCGCTGGTGGCTGCTGCGGCAGCAAGAGCATAACGCACAACTACCATGGCCGTCAGCGTCGCAAGCCGGCTACTTTCGAGGCGAGGTCATGCCTTCCCGCAAGCACGCCTTCAACCGGCCGTCGCCATGGTGCGAGCCTGTGCGACACGCCCTGGCCGCCCTGTGTGATTGGCACTCGACCGAGAGCATAACCGAGCGCGGTCGGTTACTGAGCAAGGCCATTCAGTGCATCGATACGGCGATTGCCGACGAGTGCTGCTTTGACGGACGGAGTATGCAACCATGAACACCCGAATCATCCACCACGGCGACGAGGCACACCTGGTCTTCATCGCTCGCGTGTCGAGCAACCAGGAGAACACTGATCCAAAGCTGCTGAGCTTCTTGATCCGGCAGAACCATTGGTCGCCCTTCGAGATGATCGGGGCCTGCGTCGAGATCGTGACCACCCGCGATATCGGCCGCCAGATTCTCAGGCACCGCAGCTTCGCTTTCCAGGAGTTCAGCCAGCGGTACGCTGAAGTGAAGAACACCTTCGTCTCACGCGAGATGAGGATCAAGGGCAGCACCAATCGGCAAGGCTCCCTATCGGATCGCGACGGCGATGCTGAAGGGGTGGTCCACAAGCACGTCGAACGAGCCTTCGCGCTCTATGAGGCCCTGATCGCAGAGGGCGTCGCGCCCGAGTGTGCCCGAGCCGTGCTGCCCGAGGGCTTTGCGCCAACGAAGCTCTACATGAACGGCACGCTGCGCTCGTGGATTCACTATCTGCGCGAACGCTGCAAACTCGATCCGAACATGAATCCCTATGCTCAGCGCGAGCACTGGCGGATCGCCCTTGAGATCGAAACACACTTGCGCGCCGCTTTCCCTGTCACCTTCGCCGCCCTGGACGACATGGGCTACATTGACAGGGATGACGTGCGATGAAGGTCTTCCACCATCCGGACGGTGGGCACTATGTCATCGCCGACGACCTCAACCACAGCATGAAGATGGACGATGGCAGATGGGAGCCGTCCGTCGCGTATCGCCGCGTGATCCGAATCAAGGATCGTTGGGCCTACGAGGGCAAGAACATCTTTCACACCACCAAGGCACGTTGGGCCGAGCGATTTACGGAGATCGAAGATGGCGCCGAGAATCTTTGACGACCCCAATCATCCGCAATACGGCCCGGTGCGGCGCCTGTGGATGATCCTCGCACAACTGGACCTTCTTGGCCTCGCTGAAGAAGAAATGTCAGTGATCGGGCCATGGGACAAAGCACTGGCCGAGCGGATCGCTTGCGGGGTTCCTGAAGCCCCAGCACAGCAATCAATTCTCAAGTACATTCTGACAAGGGGGTACAGGCAATGAGTGACCAATCAACGTCTATGCAGAAGCGGCGTGGCACGACTGCCGGCCAGCCGCGATCCTACAGCGTCGCCGAGTGGGCCAAGGGTTATGCGGCCTGGCTGCTCGTCCTGCCCCTCTATCTCGGCCTGTGGGCGTTCGCTACGGTGTTCAAGCGCATTCCGCCTTGGGCCGTCCGGAAGTTACTTCGAGCGCACGAGGCTGTCACCTACAGCCGCAAGCAGGACGTGCGGATACCGGGTGATCCGAGCGTCCAAGCCTATATGCGCCGATGGTGGCGGATTCCCCGCAATGCCTTCTTCAACATCTACTACCATATCGTCGAGCGGAGCGACGAGGACCGAGCGCTCCACGACCACCCGTGGTGGAACTTCAGCATCGTCCTTCAGGGCGGCTACTACGAGCATCTGATCCTGCCCGGCGGCGTGCATCAGAAGACGTGGTATGGCTCAGGCTCCGTGCGTTTCCGCCGCTCGGGCAACTTCGCGCACCGGCTTGAGCTTCTGGCGAACGGCGGGAATATGTCGGTTGTCGGTGCCCCGCAGGAACTTCCGGCCAAGACCATCTTCATCACCGGGCCTGTCCTGCGCCGATGGGGCTTCCATGCGAAAGACCGATGGGTAGATGCTTACGATTGGGACGCCTACCTAGCTGAGCAAGGTCAGGAGAACCGGCTGCCGATGAGCGGATACACGGAGCAACTTGAGAAGGCCGGACAGTGAACGATATCGGCGAGCGGATTTTGCTACACCGCCTGCTTCTAGGGGTCCACGGCACGAAGAAGATCGTGGATCACCGTAATCTAAGTCGGCTCGACAATCGGAGGGCCAATCTTCGCACCGCAACTAAGTCTCAGAACGGATACAACCGGACCAAGCGGAGCGACAACAAGAGCGGATACAAGGGCGTCTATCGCTGCCGTCAAACCGGCCTGTGGCGCGCTGAGATATCAGCCGAGAAGATCAAGCATAAGCTCGGCCGCTTCGCTGACCCCATAGAGGCAGCAAGGGCCTACGACGAAGCCGCGAGGCGACTTCACGGCGATTTTGCCAGAACTAACTTCTGAAAGGACCAACAATGTCTGATAACCGAACACCTGCCGAGATCGCCGGCCACAAGCTGATCGACAACATCGCTGAACTGCGCGGAACAGGATTCATCGCGAGCGATAGTCCCCTCGCCACCCTGGCCGACGAACTCGAAGACGCCCTGGTGCGCCAGGAAGCCGCTCGCATCGACACACCGAAGATCGCCGAAGTCACCGGCAACATCAGCGAGACGGAACTGGCCGCCCGCTACATGGAGGCCAAGGCGCTCGGGGCGAGGGCCTTCGCCGAAAGAATCCCGCGTCTGACCGAAGCCTATGATATCGTTGCCCAGGCGTTCACTGCGGCGGCCGGCGATTTCCGGACAGGGCTTCACCTTCCGTCCATCATGATCGAAGGCAAGGTGATCCCGTACAACGAGGATAGCTCGGCAGGAATCAAGCACGCCGACGCGCTGCGGACCTTCTTCACGGACGTTCACCAGCGGAACGTGCAAGCCGGGTGGTGGCACGATCTCTACACGGGCGAGCCGAAGAAGCGCAGCGTCGGCGAACTGTTCATGCTGTTCGTCACGGAGATCGCTGAAGCCTACGACGCCTGGTACGAGAACCTGAACGACGACAAGCTGCCCCATCACTCAGGGTTGGGCGTTGAACTCGGCGATCTCGGAATCAGGTGGGCCGACTTCTGCGGAGCTTTGCTCAGCGGGAAGATCGTCGAGTTCTCGGATGCTCGCAATCCCGGAGATGCTATGTTCGCCGAAGTCAGGGCCATTGCCAACCGCTACGAGGCGATCCGCAAGACGCCTGAAGCACTCGGCGACGCGGAAACCGGAGAGTTCATCTCCGTCGCGGACGTGGCGGTTATGATCGACGAGAAACTGGCCTACAACGCTCAGCGAGCGGACCACAAGATCGAGAACCGCCTGGCCGATGGCGGCAAGAAGACTTGATCTAAGGGCGGGCCGGCGGCATGGTCGTCGGCCTGCTTCGAAAGGACCGAATCAATGAAGGCCGAGCAATTCCAGGAAGCCATGGCGCTCTATGCAGAAGCCGATCAGCGGGCTACGGCGAGCCTGATCGAACTCGTCGTCGCCACAGTGCTGCGGAAGACTGCTGAGCCTTTGGACGGCGAAACGTCGCACGTCTCACTCTCCCCGGCCGATCTCGAAGAAACGGCCCACGATTTCCTTGTTGACACGAGCTACACGGACGAGGGCGAGATGAGCCTTCATCTCACTCGCCTGATTCGGAAGTAACTTCGAAAATCGGCATTGACAACCGACGCGATTGCGCGCAGATGATTCGTGTCACAAGCGAGGAAGTGACTGACCAATGGCTAAGAAAGACAAGGCTCCGTCTATCGGGCACAATTCCGGTGACGATGCTGACGACGATTTTCTCGATACCAGCAAGGCCAAGATGGCGAAGGCGCACGACAAGCGCCTTCTCGGTCTGATCGAGCGTGTCGAGCGACTTGAGGAAGAGAAGAGGGGCGTCCAGGACGATATCAAGGACGTTTACGCCGAGGCCAAGGCCACCGGCTATGACGCCAAGATCATGCGAAAGATCGTCGCGCTTCGGAAGATGCGGCCGGATGATCGCCGCGAACTGGACCTTCTGCTCGAAACCTACAAGTCGGCCATCGGCTTGGACTGACCACCTGCGAAACCGCGAAACCGAAGAAAAGGAAATCGTTATGGCGAAAGCCCCCAAGATGACTCTGCCCGCCGCTGACTTCGCGCCGACGCTCGAAGCTGGCAAGCTCAAGGCCGTTACCAGCGTCGCGACCGGCAAGGACTCGGAATACATGATCCCGGTCGGCCAGCTTCGCGTGCTGCCCGGCTTCAACGTCCGCGTCCGTGAGACGAACGACTACCGCGCCCATCTCGAAGGGCTGAAGCAGTCGATCCGCGAGAACGGCTTCTATGCCAACAAGCCGCTGGCCGGCTTCATCGGCAAGGAAGACGACGAGGACGTGATCTACGTCACGGACGGCCACACCCGCCTCGAAGCGGTCCAGGAGATCAACGACGAGGACGTGGACGGCAAGGAGTCGGTCGAGTCCCTGCCGGTGATCCTGAAGCCGGCCGGCTCGAACATCGCCGATCTCACCATTGCGCTCGTTCAGGACAACAACGGCCGCCCGCTGACGCCCTACGAGATGGGGATCGTCGTCAAGCGCCTGGCCGGTATGACCGACGCCGAGGGCAACGCCCTCTATACCAAGGGCGATATCGCTCGTAAGCTCTCCGTGACCGAACGCTATATCGACGATCTCAACGTCCTGGTGGACGCCCCGGCCAAGGTTCGCACCGCCGTCCTCGAAGGCAGCGTGTCGAGCACGCTGGCAATCCAGGAGCTTCGCCGGAATCCGAAGAAGGCCGAAGAGCGGCTGACCAAGGCCGTCGAGAAGGCCAAAGCAGAAGGCAAGAAGAAGGCC
>DATGWU010000264.1:0-4416 GCA_035299345.1 Rhizobium sp. | reverse complement strand
ATAGCCGTCCATGTCGGGCATGTTGTAGTCGGTGACGACGAGTTCGATACCTGGGTGCTGTTCGAGCATCGTCATCGCTTCCGTTCCGGTCGATGCCTCGAAGACCTGGAACTGCTGCAGCCTGAGGAGATCGGCAAGCATCTTGCGGGCCGACGGAACGTCGTCGACGACGAGAACGCGCACGCTGCGGTTGGCGAGGATGCGGTCGACGGCGGCGATCACCATGTCGATCGCCCGCTCGTTGTTCTTGATGACGTAGTCGGCGACGCCGCGCGCAACCACCCGCTCGCGCATATGGCGATTGAAGTCGGCGGTGAAGACGACCGCCGGGATATCGTGTTGAACCACCTTATCGAGGATCTGGCCGTCCGGCGAGTCGGGCAGGTTCAGGTCCACGACCGCGACGTCGTATTGCCGGGCACCGCAGGCGACGGCGTGCCGGAATTCCTCGGTCGTCGCGCAGTGGGTAACCCTGAGGCCGTGTTCCTTTTCGAACCGGTGAGACAGGATCGAGGAGAGCGTTCGCGAATCCTCGATGACCAGAACATGCCCCTTCCTTCGCGAGGAAGGCCTGGTATCCGCAGTCATTTCGGTTGGCAAAGACATTGCTCTTACTTCCATAAGCCGAATGAGTGGCACGATAGATGCAGGTATCGGTCGGGCGCTCTCGCACCCGACCCCATTCTCGTCACTTGCTTGCGGCCAGCCTCAGGAGAGTCTTTGCTGTGCCGCCTTTATCTGGGTCAGGGTGTCGAGGTTCTGGTTCACCCGGCAGTAAAACTCCTCGTCGATGAACGGCCGCAACATGAAATCATTGCCGCCGACCTTGAGGAAACGTGCCGATAGCAGGCGATCCGTCGAGGAAGAGACCCCGATGATCCGCAGTTCGTGAGACCCCCTCACCCCCCTTATCCGTCTCGTCAGTTCGAAGCCGTCGACATCGGGCATGTTGTAATCAGTGATAACCAGCCCGATATCCTGATTTGCCCTAAGTATTTCGAGCGCCTTCGCACCACTTTCCGCCAGACTGACGCGAAAATTGTAGCGTTTCAACCGGCTCGACAGCAAAGCGCGCGCTGTCGGACTGTCATCCACAACAAGAACGTGGTGACGATGATTCGTGAGAAAGCGGCAGACGGATTCTGCCAGCATTTCGACCGCGAAGATATTGTCCTTCAGAATATAATCGACGATGTCCTTGGCGAGCAACTTTTCGCGCAACTGCTCCTGGAAGGTTCCGGTGAAGATGATCGTCGGGATATTGAGGTCGATCAGGTATTCCAGCGCCTCGCCCTTCTCGGCTCCGGGCAGGTTTATGTTGGAAATCGCCAGCGTCACCGGCTCGTCCGACAGCTCGTTTGCTGCCTGCAAGTCCTCGAAAGAGCGACAGATTTCCACGTCGATATTGAAGAGCTCCTTGAGCCTCGTGCGGATCATCGAGGTAAAGACGTTCGAATCTTCCGCAACGATGATACGCGCATCCGGAAAGGATTCTCCGGTATACTGCATGCCCGAAATACCAAGGAAAGTCATGGAACGCCTTTGCTGCTTTTTATCGACGCCGGACGTTAGACCGAATGGTTTGCGGAACTATTAATCCGCGCGCCGTCGAATAGCACCTGAGGACACTTACGCTCCGGCGAAGGAGCGGCATTTGGCCGCCCTCCGTCTGTGAGACCCGCAATGGTTCGGATTGGCTCGCCGCGTCGGATAGCGGCCGTCACTTCACGGTGGCCGTACCGTCCTTGATCTCGACGGTCTCGCCACCTTCCAGGCCAATGCGGTCGCCGCTCGGGAGAGTGACGAAGCAGCCGGAAGGGCAGAAGCTCTCGCTCGCGCCGGCGTCGACGGCAAGCTCGACGCGCGAGCCATCTTCCACGACCTGCAGAACCACCGTCGACGATCCGCTGTTGATGACCGTTGCCGCCAGGGCACCGGAGGTCATGCACGTCGAAAGAAGAACACTCAGTACCAGTCTCGTCATCTTCTCGCGGCGTCTCGCGGACGCCTCCCCCTGCTCACCGTCGGATTCCGGTCATGCCTTCATCCGACACTCCTCTTTTATCGTGCCCGGCCTGAATGCCGGCTGAACACCCCTATCGCGGCAAATTGCCACTCGCCTCGTCGGCCGGCAAGCCGTCGGATGCCATACCCGGCAATTCGTCGACCGCTGCAAGCATCGGGCCACCACTGCCGCGCCGGTCACCTGGACGCCTTGCGTCGCCGGCGGGGCGCATGTGCAGGTGAACGTCCTGCTGCGGGAATGGTATCCCGATCCCTTCCGCCCGGAACCGTTCCAGGATCGTGACGTGGATGTCGTTCTTGACGCCGCGGGAATCCAGAACATCGCCGATGAAGAAGCAAAGACGGAAATCGAGGGACGACGGCCCGAAGCCGTCGAAAACGACGAAGGGCTCGGGGTTGCGCAACACGCCCTCGTGCGTCTGCGCGATCTCCTCTAGGATCGCCATGACCTGACGTGGATCGCTGTCGTAGCTGACACCGACCGGGATATCGACGCGACCGAGGCTGTTGCGGTGTGTCCAGTTGCCGACGGAGGCGTTGATGAGCTCGGAGTTCGGCACGATGATCGACTGGCGCTGGAAGGTTTCGATTTCGGTCGCGCGCACCGAGATGCGCCGCACGAAGCCTTCCGTCGTGCCGGTGGCGACCCAGTCGCCGACCTTGAACGGCCGTTCTGCCAGGAGGATGAGCCCGGAGACGAAATTCGACACGATGTTCTGGAGCCCGAAGCCGATACCGAGCGAGAGCGCGCCCGCGACGAGCGCCAGGCTCGATAGATCGATGCCGGCGGCAGAGACGCCGATCAGCCCTGCGAGTGCCGTGCCGAGATAGCCGATCGCCGTGCGCACCGAATTGCGCACGCCGGGATCGACCTGCGAACGGGCCATGACGCTGCCGTCCAGCCACTTCTGGAACCAGCGGGTGCCGACGAGGCCGAGAACGAAGAGCAGGATGCCGCCGAGGATGCCGAACACCGAAAACCGGATGCTGCCGACATTAACCTCGGTGAACATGGTGAAGAGCCACGCCTCGATGTCGCCCGGCTGAAAACCCCAGGAGATCAGGATCAGCGGAATACCGATCGACAGCGCGAAGAGGTAGATCAGCAGGCCAGCCGCCATGCCGGTCTGGTCGAGTGCTACCGGATTGAGCAGGAAGCGCCGTTCGAGATAACGGCCGACACGCGTGTCACCGAAGCGGTCGGGTTCGGAGATCGCCTTTCCCGACAGGATCCCGATATACATCGTGACGACCACCGCGCCGTTGACGATGATCTGCGTTGCGAGGAAGCGCGCGAGCCCGACATAGCCAACCGCGCTGAGGAAGATCAGCCCGAGCCCGACGAGCCGCAACGAGATCGCCACCCACCGCGGCCATGGGCGCCCCGGGGCACGTGCGTCGCCTGTCTCGGCGACGATCGGCGTCATGAAGGAAACGGCGAAGATGATGAGGCCGACCAGCGTGGAGGAGACGAAGCTCTTGAAGACCGTGAGCACGACCGGCGATCCGAGCGCCTCGCTTATGGTGCCGAAGACATAGTCGAGGCCGTTGATCACCGCCATCAGGAGGACGGCCGTCACGAGGTGGCGCGCGCCGCGGTCGGAGACCCGGATCAGCCGCCAAGTGGGCGCCTTCGGCGCAAGGACCGCTTGCGTCAGGAGGCCGACGAAGACGACGAGCCCCGCAAACGCGAAGGTGACGGCCATCATCGGGGCGACGTCCTGCCGGAGCACCTTGAACGTGTCCAGGAAGAAGTAGGTCGCAGCAAGGAAGGCGCAGAGCGCCAGCGTCGGCAGGATGGTCGACCAGAATGCGACCGACAGGCGGCTCATGTAGGTCGGCGCCTCGATCGCCGGATCGCGCTTGATCAGCCGCCCGAACAACCGGTACTCGACGAACATCAAGACGAGAGCGAGCGAGAGCGACAGCATGACCGCGATGCCGAGCGGCACGCGCTTGAACTTCAGGATGAACGTCACCCAACTGCCGAGCGTGCGCTGAAAATCGGTGGCTTCGTCCGAGAACGAACTCGCCGCCTCCGAGAACACGTCCATCGATATCTCTGTATGGGCGAACAACTGCTCGGCAAACAGATCACGGCGCATCTTCGTGATTCGGTTGGAAAGTTCCGAAGCCTTGATCGAGATGTCCTCGGCCTGTCCCGTCAGCGTGTTGATCTCCAGCCGGTTGGCGGTGAGCTTGTGACGCTCCTGCGTGACTTCCACAGCCTCCGCCGGCTGCCCATCCTTCGGCGGTTCGCCGAGCTGGTCGAGCCGGGACTTGATCTCGTTCAGGCGCGGGCGCAGCTCTACGGACACCTTCAGGACGTCCCGGATCAACGAATCGACGCGCACCTTGATATCGGTCAGCGCGGCATCGTCGCTCGCCCGG
>DATGWU010000263.1:0-7507 GCA_035299345.1 Rhizobium sp. | reverse complement strand
GTTGCGGAGCAGGATGGAGAACTCAAGCGTTTTGCGCGGCGTCGAGCGCATAGCGATGCGCTGTTCCCGGCCCGACCGAGCTTCAATGATGTCCGTCTTGAATTCCTCGGCGATGTTGAGGCCGTCTTTCCAATTGATGGTCCAGGGCCACAGGTTCTCGGGCAGCGGTTGAACCCGGAACGCGGTGACGCGCAGCGGGTAGAACTGGCCCGTGTCGAACGTGAAGTTCAAAGCATCGTTGAGAGCCGGCGGCCCTTCCAGCGTCACCAGGACGCCCCAGGTGCGCAGCGCCATCGCCTTCAAAGGATATGGAGCCGGGTCGCCCGCGTAGGACATCCCGAGGCCGATGGTCGGGACGACGCTCGTCATGGTGGCGACTCGGAAGTCCGCGTTCCATGCAACCACGTTGCCAACGGTCGGCTCGGCTATCGTGCCGAGATCCAGCGCGGCCGGGATGAAGTAGACGCGGAAATAGTAGTCGTCCATGAAGCTGTGCTGACGCTGCCCCGAGAACGTCTCAGGGAGCACAGAGCCGATGTCGAACTCGAATGCACCAAGGCTAGGCCCGGAGAGCATAGCGCCGCCACGCGGCCCCGGAACGATCTCAGGGCCACCCGTGTAGCTCGGCGTGATGCCCGGCGTCGGGCCGGTGTCGAGCGCGAAGTTGAAGAAGCCGGCGCTCACGCTGGACCCTCACGATAGGCGTAGCCAAACCAGTTGCTCGTCTCGTATTGACGCCAGTTGTTTGTGCCGACCGGCATCGACGTTTCCGCGCGCCGGGAAAGGGCGGGGAAGCAATGCCACTTCTCGTTGCTGACTTCGATCATCGCCGCGACAGGAAGATCCTGCATGTTGACGTGACGGATGCCGGGCACGCGGCCGACCGGGATGAAGCTCGTATCGGCGATCACGGGCTTGGCGATATAGATGTTGATCGGCGCGAAGATGTTGACGCTTGCGAACGGCGACCGCGCACGCGGCACGTAGCCGTCATTGATCGAGTCTCCGAAGCCGCCCAGCGCCATGACATCCGTGAAGTCGTCGAAGGGGCCGATGTTCGAGGTCGGGGCGCGAAACTGCTTCCAGGGTGTCGCTACATCCCCGTGGACGATATTCACCCCGCCGGAATCCCCGGCGACGTAGAGGCTGGACGCGCCTTGGAAGAGGGTTTTGACAGCGGCTTGATCGCGCCAGTCCAGGGATGATCCGGACGAGTTGATTGGGCCGCCGTTCGCGCCGATGATCTCGCCGCCGGAATAGTTGCCGAGCTTTTCCATGCTGCCGAGATACAGGTGGCGGAAAAGGTTCGGCGTGTATTCAACAACGACCGCGAGGTACGGGCGCGGCGTCATGTCGCCGAACAGATGGATCTTCGTCGGCGCCGGGATGTTCGGCGCGCCAGAGAGCTTAGGCGAAGTGAGAACCGCCTTCGAGGTGACTTGCGGGAACAGAAGCGGCGTCTCGACTTGCCATTGCAGCGTCGAAGCGGACGCCGTGAGCTTGAACGGGAGCGCGTCAGATTCAGGCACGGCGACGATGGGGGTCGTGGGCGTGCCGAGGTCCACGTCGAAGCCGAGATAGTTCGCGAAGTCCCCGACGATAGCCGGGATGTCCGTCATCGCGGAGACGTTGTGTTGCTCGTACATTATGGCGCTCCAATCTGCATCGCCCAGAAGTCGCCGAGCGAAGTCCGGAAGGTGTTCTGCACAACCAGGTGGTCGAGGCCGTCAACCGTGATGATGTTCTCGGCCGAGTTCCCGCGACCGGGCGCGTGATAGACCCCATCAAGCACGCCGTAGGTTTGGTCCGAGGGATTCTGTTGAACAAGCGTGATCGGAGTCAGGCAGTAGCCGCCGCCGAGCGCTTCAATGACCCGGCGCTTCATCTCTTCGTAGCCGTAATTGCTGCCGGTGATCCCTTCGGAGATCTGGAACCCGGTGCCGAAGAAACGCGGCGCGAGATAGATGTTGGCGTCGTTAACGCCGTTCGTGCCGCCGTTGCCGGTGCCCGCGCAGCGGAGCCAATCGCCACTAGGGGAGAGCGCCCAGGCGGAAGGCTCGTAGCCCTGCGAGTTGCTATCGTAGCCGGACAGAGGGAAGTTCGCGTGATCGCCCGCCGTGGAGCGCCAATCGACCGCAGCGTTGTTGCCGCCGAAGCCTGCGCTGCCGCCGATGAAGAGCGGATAGGAATAGGTGATCGGATCGCCATAGGGCAGGAAGAAGCCGCCATACAGCGCCTCGTAAACGCTGCTGACCTTAATCACAGCCATGAAGCGCCGGCCGTTTGCGACAAACCAATAGTTCATTGGGTTTGCGCGCAGGAACGTCCGCACGGGACGCGGCGTCGTGTTGACGTGCGTGTCGTAGGTGTCCGCCGTAGGGATGACTCCGGTCATGCCCACCATACGGATCTCGGAGGCGTCGTTCGGCACGTTGTCGATGCGGCGCAAGCCGACAAAGATCTGATCGGCGTCCGCCAGACCAGGCCCCTTCAAAACGATGTCGGTAGGGTTTGCCGCGCCCGTAGGGGCTTCCCATGCGACTTCCCATTGCTGGTTGTCGTATACGAGTTCTTCGTTCGTCGTGAGGAACGAGATCAGCTTATCCCAGAGATCCGCGTGATCGGTCGCGGTCCCGATTTCATAGGCCATACTAAACTCCCAAAGCCTGACGGATCGCGGTTTTATTCGCGCGCACATGGTTGACGAGGGTCTTGCCGCCCACGTCGGAATTAAGGGACTCGGACAAGAAGCTGCCGGCGTCGAACGCGTTGACGATCTTCACGCCGCCGCCGCTGCCCTTGCCGCCGTTGAGCACGTTGCGCGGGTCGTTCTCGGACAGAACTTCCTCGCCCTTCTTCAGCACCGCCGGCACTTCGTTTTGCTTGAGGCCCGGCAAGCCGCCACCGTGGAACCGCGTGGCGTTTGCGAACCATTCCGGCCGCACGGGTTTCTTGCGCCCGCCGCGACCGCCGACGACGGCGCCCGTGTGTGCGAAGAGACCGTTGACGAAACCAGAGACGCCCTTGCCGAAGCCGCCGCCTTGAAGGGCGTTCAGGATCGCTTGCTGCGCAATCATGTTGGCGATCTGGCGCAGGAAGTCGGACGCGAACTGACGGAAGGCGTCGCCCACATTGCGGAGCGCATTGCCCCACGAGAGCGTGCCGTCGATTGCCATACCAACAGCGTCGGCCGATTTCTCGAACGCGCTGGTCAGACCTTGCGCGGCGGACTGATTGATCTCTTTCGCGGTGACGATCTTTTGCGTGATCGTTTCCAGCTTCAGCGAGATCTTGTCGAGTTGCGCGATAGCCTTCTCGTCGCCGAGCGCGGTCGCGAACTCGCGCGCCTTCTCGACGGCCGGCACAAGTTGCTCTTGGATGCCCTTGAGTTCGTCCTGGATGGCCGCGACGCGATCCTTGTCCGCTTCGTTCTTCGCGACTTGCAACTCGTCCAGGAGCGTCCGGCGCTGCTGTTCGAGTCCAACCGCGTCGGCGAGAGCGTCCCGAGAATCCTCTTCGAGCTTCTTCTGTTTGCGCTTCGCTTCGTTCACGTCGAAGATGAGGCCGAGCAGTTCGGCGTACTTCCGCCCTTGCTCGGTGATGAGATCCACGCCTTCCTGCTTGGCGCGGTCAGAGATGAATTCGGAGCGCGACAGTTCGTCGGTGTCCGCCTTTTGCAGCTTCACCAGTTCGCGTTCGGCTTCGCGGATTTTCAGGCCGGCTTCGATGGCTTGCTTCGCGTCGAACTCGGCCGCAGCCGATTCGCGCACGGCGTCGCGCTGCGCCTGCGTGAACTTCACGCCGCGAGACTTGGCGTCCACTTCCGCTTCGTTGAGCGCGCGCAGGATCTCTTGTTGGCGCAGCGTCTCGGACAGAAGGCGGACCTCGAACTTCCGGGCGTCGATGCCTTCTTGAACGCTCTTGTTGAATTCCGCCTGAGGATTCGACTTCGAGCCGCCGCCGGTCTTCTTGCTCGCGACAGCCGCCAAGGCTTGATCGCGCAGCGCTGCGATCTGTTTCTTCTCGTCGTCACTGCTGGCGTTCTCGATGCCGCGAGAGAAGGCATCTTGGATCGCCTTGGAGTCCGCCGCCTTGTCAAGCTCGGCCTTCAGTTTCGGCACGAAGCTTTTCAGGCTTTCGATGGAGGACTGATAGTTCTTAGCCTTCTCAGCCGCGTCCGCCAGAGCGTTCGACGAGGAGTCGATGTCGCCGGTCAATTGACGGAACGATAGCCCGGATGCGTCGATGAACTTCTTGAGGTCGCGGTGCTTTGAGCCGAGTTGCTGCGCAACGATGGCTTGTTGCCCGATTGCCTTTTCCAGTTCGGCCGACTTGTCCGACGCCTTGAGCATGTCGGAGGCGAGCTTACGGATCGCATCCGACTTCGTGGTGCGATACAGGGTCTCAAGGCCCGCTTGAAATTCGCGCGCGCTGATCTGGTTCTTCACAAACGCGGCGTTCAACGCATTGAGCGTTTTGTAGTCCGTGTTCGAGTTGAACGCCGCGTTGATTTTGTCGCCGGTCTTACCGATGTCGGTCGCCGCCCGCGCTACATCTTCCTGCGCTTTACGGAAAGACTTGACGAGATCTTCGAGGTTACGGTCGGCTTGATCGAGGCGAACGCCCTTGATCGACTTCTGCCATCCGTCCGTTTTGTCTGTGGCTTCTTGGTACGCCGCCGTGACGAGTTCGACTTGCCGCTCGTGTTCGTCCAGCGCGCGCGTCGCGAGCGGGATCTGCGTCAGCCATTTGCCGAGGACTTCCGTCGCCGCGAAGCTTACCGCCGTGATGATGAGTCCGGGCAGTCCACCCAGCGCTGCGAAGAGTCCGCGGACTCCAAGGGTCACGGCCGCAAGGCCCGAGCGCAAGCCCACCATGACGCCAGTAAAGAGCTTCGCTTGCACGCCCGCAACGGTGAAGCCGGCGCCGACGCCGGCAACGGCCGTGCGCAAGCCGACAAACGCGGCGGCGATGGTGCCGAACTGACCGGAGAGAAGCGCCGCGACGAAGCCCTTCTGCGCCACGGTCGCTTTGGTCGTTTCAGCGGCCGTGAGGGCGGTCGAAGCCGCAAGCTGCTGGAAGCTCTGCACCAGGCCCAGAACGAATTGGCCGACGCGCACCGAGAGGAACGCCTTGAACGCCAACGCGACAAGTTCCGTGTTGTCCAAGGCGAAGCCCAGAATATCCACGAGCTTTCCGAGCGCAGCGCCGAGAGACAAGAAGAAATCGCGGCCTTCGCGAGACTGGAAGCCTTCGTTCAGCTTAAGCAACTGGCGCGTCAGGGCGTCGATGAAGCCGCCCTTCGCGACGGTCAATTGCGCTTTGAAGAGATTGTTCTGGAAGCGGTCGATCTGAGTCGTCGTGGTTTCCAGAGACTTCGCAAGCTGCGGGCCGAAGCGGCGCGCCAGTTCATCGCCGAACTTCAACAGAGTCGAACGGTCGGCGAAGACTTCGCCGGCTTGCATCGCCGCATCTAGTTCGGCCGTCGTCAGGCCGAGAGCGGACGCGAAGATGTTGAAGGCGCCGGTCAAGCGGTCGCCCAACTGACGACGCAATTCTTCCGACGTGACTTTGCCCTTCGACATCATCTGCGTCAGGGCGAGGAAGACGCCTTCCAATTGCTCGACGGACAGCTTGTTGACGCGGGCCGCTTCCGCAACCTGCGTGAATAGTGTCCGCGTATCCTCGGTCGTGAAGTTGGCCGTCTGCGCCGCGACCGAGAACTTAGAATACTCATCCGCCAGGACGCCGAAGTTCAAGCCGAGGCGCGACGATTCCCGCGAGAGGAATTGCATCTCTTGGCTGACGGCCCCGAGATCCTGATTGAAGACGACGCCGAGTCGACTCTGCGCCGCTTCCAGGGTGCGGAACGATTTGATGACATCGCCGGACGCGCTGATCGCCGAGAACAGGCCGACGAAAGAGGCGGTCAACCCGAGCACTTCACCGCGCAAGCGCTGGAACAGGGACAGCGAACGACGGCTATTCTCGCCTGCCGTCTGGATGCCCCGGCCCATCTTTACCGCGCCGTCGCCCGCCTTCGCGAGAGCGTTGCCGGCGCTCTGCGCCGCCGGGCCGACGCCCAGCAATGAGTTCAATAGAGTCCGAAGCCGGCCAACCAGTGTGTTGTTCGCCGCCTCGGCCGAACGTGCCGCAGCGGCTTCCTTCTCCATGGAGACGGCCATCTTATCGAAGGCCGCGAAGCTGCCTTGCGTGATGCCGCGCAGGCGGTTCATCGCCTCAGCTTGCGAGAGGTATTCGGCCTTCGCCTGCTTTGACGCCGATTGCGCCAGGACGAATTGCGTGCGCAGTTCGGCGGTCGCCTGCGCGCCGCTGAACATATCCTTGGCGAGGTTCTTCACCGTCGCCTGTGCGTCTTGCCATGCCTTCTGCGTGTCCCGCACCGCTTGCTGCTGTGCGCGGAACGCCGCCGTGGCTTGCGCCGCCGGGCTCGACGTGGCGTTGCCGCCGGAGCCCTTGGCGACCGCATTCTGCTTTTGCAGGGCTTCCGTGACCTTCGCCAGGTCCGCAGCCGCACGTTGCGAGGCCGTGCCGATGGCCGCCTCTTGCGCCGCGACGCCGCCCAGCGTTTGGCTCACGCCGGCCGCCGCCGTCTTGAGTTCGTTGAATTCGCTCTTAGCCGCCCCCAGGGCGGCCTTCTGTGCGGTCAAGCCTTCTGCGGCGTCGCGAGCCTCATCGCCCAGCTTGCGCTCGCTCTCAGCCGCGCTACGGATCGCAGTCTGGACTTCCTTGAATGCGGAGCTTGCGGTCTTAAGCGCCGCAGATTGTGCGGAGAATGCCGCGTTGGCTTGCTGCTGCCGTTGGAACAGGGCGAACAGTTCGTTCGCTTGTTGCCGGACGGAGTTGCGAAGCTCATCGCTTGGCCCCTTCGTGTTGCGGATCGCGGCCACGAGGTTCCGATAGCGCTCTTGCGCCTTCAGGATCTCCGCGTTGATTTGTTCCTGCGCAGCCTTGGCGCTGAGCGTGGCGGCCTTCTGGCGTTCCAGGGCGGCAACGGCGAGGCGGCCTTGCTGTTCGACCTTGGAGAGCGTCGCGGCGGCCTTCGTATAGGCGGCGGCGAAAGAGGCGGCATTGCCTTCCGCCGTCTTCGTCTCGGCTTCCAAGCGGGTCAGGGCCGCCGTCGCTTTGTCGATCTGAGTCGCGACTTTCGAGAAGGCTTGGAGCCCCTGCACCTGCGCGTTCAGGTTTTTGAATTCGGCGCCCAGCCGCCCCAGCAAACCATCGGTCTGCTGTGCGGACTGGCCTACGTCTTTTTGGGTCTTGGCGAGATCTTCGAGAGCGCCAGCCACACTTTGGATGGTCGCCTTCGCCTGATCCTTGGCGCGGATTACGAGTTCGACATCACGTTTTGCCATGTCAATCCTCGGTCAATCCTTCGATGCGCTTCTTGAACTCGGAAGCGCCCTTTTTGGAAAACAACGAAGAGACCGCCATCTGGGTTAGCAGGGCTTGGGAGGCGAGGAGTCTGTTGGTGTTTTTCGCCAAC
>DATGWU010000262.1:0-8218 GCA_035299345.1 Rhizobium sp. | reverse complement strand
CTCGCGCTGGTCGACGATTTCGACCGAGAGACCGGTACGGCGGAGCTCGACGGCTGCGGCGAGCCCCGCCGGGCCGGCGCCGACGATCAGGACATCGACGTCAGTCATGATGCCCCCCTATGCTCCCGACCTTCATTCCAGCGCGCGCGGGTGTCAGGCAGGCCTCGCGTGCGACGCCGTCGATGATCGCCAGGCAGCACTGGCAGGCGCCGGTCCCGCAGAAATAGCGTGCCTCGACGTCGAGTGCGTCACGCCCGAGGATCGTGATACCGGCGGCGTCCAGCGCGGCGGCCACGCTTTCGCCCGGACGGAACGGAATCTCCCGGCCCATGAAATCGAGGAGATGGCCGCTCATGCCGCGACCTCGATGCCGGCAAACCGGGCGGGATCGAACGGGGCGAGATCGATGGACGGTTCTTCGTCACAGGCGAGTTCGACAACCGTCTTGGCGGCGACCGGACCGAGACAGATGCCGTCGCCTTCGAAGCCGGTGGTGACGTATGCATTCTCGAGACCCGGCAGGCGACCGATGAGCGGCAGTCCGTCGACGACGGCGGTGCGCACACCGGCAAAGCTTCGCAGCAGCCGGACCTCGGCGAGACCCGGAACCAGCGCAACCGCATCCGTGAGAATGCGTGACACCGCATCGAGGTCGTTGGTGCGATGGTCGTCGGTATCCTCGCGTGTGCCGCCGATGAGAAACTGCCCTGTGGTCAGCGGATCAATCACCAGACCGATGCCGCGGGCGGGTTTGCCGGCGTCGGCCGTCTTCTGGCTGCCCTTGCTCAGGAGATAGCGCCCGGACATGATCGCACCCGGCATGGCTGCATTGAGCTGCGGCGCGCGCTCGGTGACGAGAAGCTGCCCCTTGCGCGGCGCGAACGTGTCGCGAAGACCGAGCAGATGTGCCGAGCCGTTTCCGGCCGCGAGGATCACCGCGTCAGCCTTCAGTATGCCCCTTTTGGTTTCCACACCCTCGGTACGTCCGCCGGAGACAAGAAGCCTGCGCACGGGTTCGTCGCGCCGGACGGTCACGCCGCCAGCCGTCAGCAGCCGATGGACGATCCGGTAGCCGATCGCGTGACCCTCGCCATGAACCTCGACCGCCATCTCGGCATTGGGCGAGAGCACCGGAAAGCGCCGTGCCGTCTCGGCACGGGAAAGCCTCTCGATGCGCACGCCGGTGCTCGCAAGTGCATCGGCATGGGCGTGCAGCACCTGCGCTTCCTGCTCCGACGACGCGACGATGAAGGTCGAACGCAGCTTGAAGAGATCGGCAAACAGGCCATCGCCGGCCAGTTCGCGATAGAGCCGGATGCCTCTGAGTGCGGCCTCCATCATCGGGCCCGGCCGCTTGCTGGCGACTGAGACTGCACCGTCTGCGGCCCCGGTTGCCGCGGCGGCGGGAGCGCTCGCCTCGAGCACTTCGACATCCACGCCGCGCCGCGCCAGGAAATAGGCGGCGGCCGCGCCGGATATCCCCGATCCGATGACGATGGCTGATCTTGGTGGGCGGGACTTCATATCATTTGACCGAGATTCTTGCGTTCGATACATCTGATATTGGCGAAGTGCGGCCTCTCCCGTCGATACAAGATGACGGCCTTACCAGTTCACGAAATTTGTATCCGCTGGAAAGAAAAGTCCCCTTATGCCGATCAGGTATAAAAGGGGGCCAGCGATGGCGAAGATCAGCCTTACTCTCATCCAGACCTTCTACCAGGTGGCACGGCACGGATCCTTTTCGGGGGCCGCGCGCGATCTCAACCTGAGCTACCAGTCGGCCGCAAACCACGTCCGGCGGCTGGAGCAGATCCTCAAAGGCAAGCTCATCGACAGCGAGCAGGGGGCGAAGAGGATATCGCTGACGCCCCGCGGTCGTGCTCTCTACAATCTGCTGCATCCGGAGCTGGACATCATGCTCGAGCGGCTCACGAAGCTGATCGAGAACCAGCGCTCGTCACTTCGCGTGGGCATGCCGCAGGCTATCTTCTTCTACCTGTTTCCCAAGGTTCTGGCGCGGTTCCGCGAGAGCTTCCCGGAGATGGAATTCGCCATCTACGAGCGCGACACCGTACTGGCCGAGCTGGTGAAGAACGGCAGCCTCGATGTCTGCATCTCGGAGCGCTATTTCGGTGATCCGGTGGTGCCGCAACGGCTTCTCGGCAGCTATCGGTTGAGCCTCGTCTATCCCCGTGCCTGGGGCGAGCCGCCGGCGGCCGAGGACATTCCCGCCTGGACGGAGGGGCGGCCCTTCGTCACCTACGAGCCGGGACAGACGCTCAGAAACCTTTCCGTCGACTTCCTTGCGCGCGACGGCGTCGCTGTCCAGCCGATCATCTCGACGTCGGGCAGTTCGAGCGTCAAACGCTGCGTGGAGGAGGGGCTCGGCTTTTCCATCATCCCGTCCTGGTGCATCGGTCCCGAAGACCACACCGTCGCGTCGGTCAGGCTGGATACGCTGCCGGAAGTGCGGGTCTATTTCGGAAGCGCCAGCTTCCTGCAGAAGCATCCGATGGTCCTGAAGCTCTTCGAGGATTGTCAGCGCGAACTCGTCGGCTCCGTGCTCGAGCCGCCGCAAGGCGGCGACTTTCCCCGAAGCGGCCTCTGAGCGACAACATACAAAAATGCCGATAAGTGACTCCGGTTCTCTAGCATTGTGCCGCTTCCGTTCGGCGATACGCTGTCCATGGCCGCGATTGCTCCTACCGAAATGGACGGATGCGAGGCGGGTAGACAATCGATCTCGGGGAACAAGGGAGAACCTTACCATGAAACTTTTCGCCAAGCTTTGTAGTATTGCCGCCGTCGCGGCATCGCTTCTTGCGACATCCGCCTCGGCGGGCACGATCGACGACATCCGTTCGCGCGGCGTGCTCAGGATTCCGGCGATCCTCAACGAAGTGCCCTACTTCAACAAGGACCCGCGCACAGGCGAGTGGCAGGGCTTCGTCATCGACATGGCGAACGACATCGCCAAGACGCTGGACGTGAAGCTCGAAGTTGTGGAGTCGAGCTGGTCGAACGCAATCCTGGACGTGCAGAGCGGCAAGGTGGATATGGCGTTTGCCGTGACCGCGACGCCGGTCCGCGCCATGTCGGTCTCCTTCTCCGATCCGACCTACTATAACAGTTTCGTCCTCGTTTCGGCCAAGGACGAGCTCGCCGGCAAGTCGTGGAACGAGCTGAACGACCCGAAATACACCTTCGCCGTCGACCTCGGCTCCGCCCAGGACCTGATGGCCACCCAGTATCTTCCGAAGGCGAACATCCTGCGCTTCAAGACCCGCGATGAAGCGATCGTCGCCGTGACGACGGGCAAGGCCGAGGGCCTGGTGAACACGATGCTGAACGGGCTCGTCATCGCCAAGAAGGCGCCTGCGGTGGGCAACGTCAAGGTACCGACGCCCGTCCTTTCCACCCCGTCCGTCATCGCGCTCAATTACGGTGCCGACGAAACGTTCAAGAGCTTCGTCTCGGCCTGGGCGGAATACAATCGCCGCATCGGCAACAACCAGACCTGGATACTGAACAGCCTGAAGCCCTTCGGCGTCGAGCTGACCGACATGCCCCCGGGCTTCGGCTTCGGCGGCTGAGCCTCCGTGCCCCGCCTGATCCTTCGCGGTCAAACGAAATCGTACCCGCCGGCGAGCATGAAAGTGCTCGCCGGCTTTCGTTCGACATGGACTTTCCCGGCACGATCTTCTACATCGGGAATCATGATATAGACCCGGTTCGTCTGGATAAGCGAATGACACCCAATTTTCTCCTGATCGATGCGGAGAAGGAATTCGACGTGCTGAAGGCGGCAGCCTCGCTCGTGCGGGTCCAGATTCTGAAGCTTCTGCACGAGGCGAACGGCCTCAACGTCAACGAGATCGCCGAGAGGCTCGATCTTCCGCAATCGACCGTATCGACCAGCGTGGCGCTGCTCGAGGGGGCGGGCCTCTTGCGGACGGAGGCGCGCAAGGGGCGCAAGGGCAGCCAGAAGATCTGCTTCGCCACCTGCGACGAGTTGATCGTCTCCTTCCACAAGGCGGAGAAGGCGAGCGAAAGCAAAGATATAACCGTCGCGATGCCGCTCGGTCTCTATACCCAGAGTTCGGTCACGGGCCCGTGCGGCATCTGTTCGCCGGAGGGTATCATCGGGCTCCTCGATGTGCCGGAGACCTTCATGGACCCCGATCGCATGAAGGCGGCACTCCTCTGGTTCACCTCCGGCTACGTGGAATACCAGTTCCCCAACAACGCCAAGATTCAGGGTCGCGCCGTCCACGAAATGAGCTTTGCCATGGAGGTCAGCTCGGAAGTTCCCGGTACGCACAGCAACTGGCCCTCCGACATCACGCTCAGCGTCAACGGCATTGAGATCGGCGTCTGGACTTCGCCCGGCGATTTCGGCGACAAGCGCGGCACCTACACGCCCGACTGGTGGAAGCTTTCCGGCTCCCAGTACGGCATGCTGAAGACGTGGCGGATCACCAATGACGGAACCTTCGTGGACGGCACGAAGATCTCCGATATCACCTTGAAGGAGCTTGATCTTTCGGCGCATCGCTCGATCCGCCTGAGGATCGAGGTGAAGGCCGATGCCAGGCATCCGGGTGGGCTCAACATCTTCGGCCGCGGCTTCGGCAATTACGATCAAGACATCGTGCTCAGATTGCGCGTCTCCGACTGATGCGAAGGTGCGACGGTCAAAAGTGTGATTTTTCCGGTTGACAGCGTCAATCACTCCCTGCATGAATATTAAAAAATACGGTCTATATCAAGAAATGTGATATAGAGATTCATGCGGAGGAAGCCTATGAGAGTGCGCGTTTCCGTCCATCGTGACTTCCGGATCGGTCCGATCGACGATCGGCTCTATTCCGCCTTCATCGAGCACATGGGCCGCGCCATCTATGGCGGTATCTACGAGCCCGGACACCCGCAGGCGGACGAAAACGGCTTTCGCAAGGACGTGCTGAAGTTCGTTCAGGACCTGAAGATCCCCGCGATCCGCTATCCGGGCGGCAACTTCGTTTCCGCCTATCGATGGGAAGACGGCATCGGCCGGCGCGACCAGCGGCCGGTACGGCTCGACCTCGCCTGGCGCTCGAAGGAAACGAACCAGGTCGGCATCAACGAATTCGCCGATTGGGCGAAGATGGCCGGTATCGAGATGATGCTCGCCGTCAATCTCGGCTCCCGTGGGCTCGAAGACGCGCGAAACTTCCTCGAATACGTAAACTTCCCGGGCGGGACCACGCTGAGCGACCTTCGTCGCAGCCACGGCGCGACCGCGCCGCACGACGTCAAGATGTGGTGCCTCGGCAACGAGATGGACGGTCCCTGGCAGATCGGCCACAAGACTGCCGTCGAGTATGGTCGGCTCGCCAACGAGACGGCCAAGGCCTTCAAGGCCTTCGACGCGACGATTGAGACGGTGGTCTGCGGCAGTTCCAACGACCGCATGCCGACCTATCCCGAATGGGAGCGCGAGGTTCTCGAGGAGTGCTACGAGAACGTCGAATACATCTCGCTGCACAAATATTTCGGCAACAACAGCGGCGACACGCTGAACTATTTTGGCAAGATCGAGGAGACCGGGCGCTACATCGGAACGATCGCCGGTGTCATCGACTACGTGAAGGCGAAGAAGCGCGCGAAGAACGATGTGCGGATATGCTTCGACGAATGGAACGTCTGGTATCACATCCGCGAGGAGGACGGCCGGCGGATCAAGGGCTGGGACTGGCCGGAGGCGCCGGCGCTGCTCGAGGAAACCTACAATTTCGAGGACGCGCTCTTCGTCGCCGGGCTCTTGAACGAGTTCATCCGCCGGTCCGACCGGGTCCGGATTGCCTGCATCGCCCAGCTCGTCAACGTGATCGCGCCGATCCGCGCCGAGAAGAACGGCCCCGCCTGGCGCCAGACGATCTACTATCCCTACCAGTTCGCCTCACTCTACGGCCGGGGCACCGCCCTGAACGTGGCGGTCGACGGCCCGACCTATGACTGCAGTACCGCCGACGACGTGAAATACCTCGACGTGGCGGGCGTCCACGACGAGGAGGAGGGGATCGTCACGCTCTTCGTCCTCAACCGGCATCTGACGGAGACCGCGGAGCTCGACGTCGGCCTCACGGGTTTCGCCGCGCCGGAGCTTCTCCTGCACCTGACCATGGCCGGGCACGACCTGCGCACTGGCAACGGGCCGGATCACCCGGATCGCGTCGCGCCGGTTCCAGGCTCCGGCGTCGGCGTCGAGGACGGGGCGCTGAAGGGCTTGCTGCCGGCGCTCTCCTACCACGTTCTCCGCCTGAAGGTCCGGTGAGGGCGCCATGGGTGTCCGTCTCGCAAATGTCGCCAAGTCCTTCGCCTCCTTCCGCGCGATCCGGGACGTCTCGATGGACATCCCGACCGGCAGCTTCGCGGTCTTCGTCGGCCCGTCCGGTTGCGGAAAGTCGACCCTGCTGCGCATGATCGCCGGGCTCGAGGAGACGAGCGGCGGGCAGATCTTCATCGACGGCCGCGAGGTAACCGCCGTCGAGCCGGCCGATCGCGGCGTCGCCATGGTGTTCCAGAACTATGCGCTCTATCCGCACCTGACCGTCTTCGAGAACATGGCCTTCAGCCTCAGGCTCGCGCGACGGCCGAAGGCGGAGGTGGCCGAGCGGGTCGGCGAGGCGGCCCGCATCCTGCAACTCGAGGAGCATCTCGAGAAGAAGCCGTCGCAGCTTTCCGGCGGGCAGAGGCAGCGGGTCGCGATCGGCCGCGCCATCGTTCGCCAGCCGAAGGTGTTCCTGTTCGATGAACCGCTTTCCAACCTCGACGCCGCGCTCCGGCAGGAGCTCCGCGTCGAGATCGGCATCCTCGTGCGCGAGCTCGGGGTCACCGCGATCTACGTCACCCACGATCAGGTCGAGGCGATGACGCTCGCCGATCGGATCTTCGTATTGAAGGCAGGTGTGCTGCAGCAGGCCGGCGCCCCGCTCGAACTCTACGACGAGCCGGAGAACCGCTTCGTCGCGGGCTTTATCGGCTCGCCCTCGATGAACTTCCTGCCCGCGACCGTGGTCGGCCGGACGGAAGACGGAGTGGTGGTTGCCGTCGAGGGCGGCGAACATCAGCTCGTCGCGCGTATGCAGGGGCCATTGCCGGTTGGCCGCGCGGTCGAGATCGGCATACGGCCGGAGCATCTGACGATCGGGGAGGGCGGGCTGCCTGTCACCGTCGAGGTCGCCGAGGAACTCGGCGACCTCTCCTACCTCTACACGCGCACGGCGAGCGGGCGGGAGCTCATCGTCCAGCGGCAGGGATCGCGCGAGCGCCTCGATGGCAGGGCGGTCGCCGTTTCGGCGGCGGCGCAGAACGTGCTGGTCTTCGACGAGGAAGGGAAAAGATTGCGCTAGGCGCAGGGAGGCGCCTTTCGCATTTCGCGAGATTATCCCGAGCGCGGGATGACGGCGACCAAAACCGGGAGGAATGACGATGCGACTGTTCAAGACATTGCTGCTGGGTACCGCACTGACCCTGGGCGCCATGCCGGCGCTCGCAAAGGAAACCGTCATCTGGTGGGATTTCCTGTCGGGCGGTGACGGTGTCCGCATGAAGGCGCTGATCGACGGCTTCAACAAGGAACATCCGGACATAGAGATCCAGGGCACGACGCTCGAATGGGGCGTGCCCTTCTATACCAAGGTGAGAACCACCGCCGCCGTCGGGGAAGGTCCCGACGTCATGACCTATCACCTCTCTCGCGCGCCGCTCGGGCTCGAGGAGAATGTGCTCAGCGAAATCACCGACGAGGACCTCGCAACGGCGGGGCTCGAGAGAAGCGACTTCTTCGAGGCACCGATCGACGCGGCGACGAAGGACGGCAAGCTCTACGCCGTTCCGTTCGATATCCACGCATTGATCCTCTACTACAATGCCGATCTGCTCAAAGGGTCACCCTATCTCGACGCGAACGGCAAGCTGACGGGCATCAACTCGATCGACGATTTCGATGCGGCGCTTGCATGGGCGAAGGAGAAGGGTGTCGAGACGCCCGTCACCTACCAGACCGGCGGCGAAGGCGGGGTCTGGCGCGTCTTCTACACGCTTCTTTCCCAGCAGGGCGGTGAGTTCGTGACGAACGGCGAAGTGCTTTCCGGCGACAATGCCGAAAAGGCGGCCAAGGCGATCGACCTCATGTCGAAGTGGCGGGAGAACGGTTGGGCGCCGGAACAGG
>DATGWU010000261.1:0-1706 GCA_035299345.1 Rhizobium sp. | reverse complement strand
GTGACGCGCTTCAAGGCCGTGAGCGGCAGCGGCTCCGCCGCCTTCCTGCCGCGCCGCCGGCGTCTTCTCGAAGTGATGGGGATCATCGCCGGGAAGTGGCCGCATTCGCTCGCCTTCCAGCCCGGCGGGACGACGCGGGCGATCGACGTTGGCGAACGAGTGCAGCTTGCCGCGATCCTCGGCGAACTTCAGGTCTTTCTCGAGGAGACGGTGTTCGGCGTTTCGCTCGACGAGATACTCGCGATGGAGACACCGGCGGAGCTCTCGAGCTATGCCGAGCGGGCGCGGGGCGATTTTCCGTTCTTCCTGACGATTGCCGCCGATCTCGGCCTCGAAAGCATGGGGAGGGGGCCGGGCCCACTGTTGTCCTTCGGCGCCTACCACGACGCGAATGGCTCCTTCTTCGAACGCGGTGTCGCATCGGCGGACGGGGCGCTGGCGCCGCTTGACGTCGCGGCGATCTCCGAGGACGCAACCTGCGCATGGTTTGCGCCAACGAGCACCGATCCGGCCCTTGCCGAGACGCTGCCGTCGGCGGAGAAGGAAAACGCCTATTCCTGGGCCAAGGCGCCGCGGCTGTCCGGCCGTCCGTCCGAGGTCGGCGCTGCCGCACGCCTCGCCGTTTCCGGCCATCCGTTGATTGCCGCGCTGATTGCCGAAGGCGGCGGGACCTCGGTGCGAACGCGCATCGTCGCACGGCTCCTCGAGGCGGCGATCCTCGTGCATGCGTGTCAGGGCTGGTGTCGGCAGTTGCGGCTGAAGGAGGAATTTTGCGCGCATTTTGCGCTGCCGGAGGATGCCGCAGCGGCTGGCCTCGTCGAGGCGGCCCGCGGTGCGCTCGGCCACTGGGTCGGCCTCCGGGAAGGGCGCATCAGCCATTACCAGATCATCGCGCCCACCACCTGGAATTTTTCTCCGCGCGATGCTGCGGGGATAGCCGGACCGCTCGAAAGTGCACTCGCCGGGCTCGACACCGGCGGGCTCGGCGCGAAGTCGGCCGCCCTCCAGCATGTTATCCGCTCCTTCGACCCCTGCATGGTCTGCACCGCCCATTGATATTCGTCAGGGGCGGTCATCGGCTTTCCACCGTTGACAAGCCCGTGAACACCTGCCGACGAGGGCGGACGTAACGAGCACGTTGCTCGCGTTGGGCAAAGTAAAGAATCTCCAGTGATTTCAGTTTGATGGATCAAGCTCTCTCGAAGAGCTTCGATCTGGTCTGCTTCTTGCTGTCCTTAGAGTCCGTAGCCCGCCCTTGTTCTGCAGCGGGTATGTGCTGGCAAGTGGGCTCCCAAGGCTCCGGGCCCGGCGCAGCTTCACGAAGAGACGCGGCGCGGGTCGCAATTGCGCGACAGGCCGCTCGGGCTAGGAAGGCTGGAGGAGATCAATGGCCGCAACGGAAACCTTCTATGATGTCATACGCCGCCAGGGCATCACGCGCAGGAGCTTCACCAAGTTCTGCTCGTTGACTGCGGCAAGTCTCGGATTCGGTCCCTCGGGCGCCAGGGCGATGGAGGAGGCGCTGGAGACCAAGGAGCGTGTTCCGGTGATCTGGATGCACGGTCTGGAATGCACCTGCTGCTCGGAGAGTTTCATCCGCTCGGCCCATCCGCTGGTGAAGGATGTCGTGCTGTCCATGATATCGCTCGACTACGACGACACGATCATGGCGGCGGCCGGCCATCAGGCTGAGGCGATCCTCGAAG
>DATGWU010000260.1:0-4633 GCA_035299345.1 Rhizobium sp. | reverse complement strand
TCCGTGCTTCCCGAATCTACCACAACGATCTCCTCGAACCGGCCAACGAGGCGACCAAGACACGCGCCCAGATTCAGTTCCTCGTTCCTCGTAGAAACGACGATGGAAATCGGCAGGTGAGTTTTCAGTTCCATTCTTGTTGTTTCACCCCGGATTGAGGTGGGCGGATAAGGCGGAATGTTCGGTCAATCGAACAATTGCCTTCCCACTATTTCGCTTCCAAGCGCCCGCAAGCGGGCGCGAAACCGATCGAAAGTCAGCTCACGCGCCGCCCAGCTTCTGCCCAACCGGCCTCGCTCAAATAAGTTCTCGCAAGAGGACGACGAGATATCTCTGAGCACAGCACCGAGGGTCTCGATACGATCGTCGTCCAAGACCCAGCCGCACCCCACACCTTTGAGATCTCGCGCAAGATCGTTTCCCGGCGAAAGCACCACCGGCCGGCCGTGTGCCAATGCCTCAGCAGTAGAGTGGCCGAAGTTCTCACGAATCGAAAGCGACACGGACACGTCGCTCGCAGCGAGCAAATCACCCAACTGATCTTTACTGACCAATCCGAAACACCTCACGTGCTTGGCGCCAGCTGCGTCAGCAGCCGCCATGATCTCTCGTGCGGCAATTCCGTCCTCCGGCCCTGCGTACCAGAAGTGCACGTTCGACGCGCGGCATGCGTCACCTGCCAAGAACACGCGTTCTGGTCTTTTCATCGGGTGTAGCCGCCCCGAAAACAAAAGCACTCGGTCTCGATCCGTGACACCAAACCGGAGTCGTGTTTCTTGCCGCCTTTGTGCGACATACAAGGGATCAGGGAGGTCGGTCGGCCAGTAGATCACTTCTACCCGCGCGTCCGAAAGCCATCGGTTAGCCTTCTCCGCCTCTCTCGTCGTGGAGCATATCACTGCCGAGGAACCGGCTATGACTCGTCGGCCGTGCAGGCGCATCCAAAGCAACTTGGCCAGCGTCTTTGTCTCGAAGACATACGGATCAAGAATGTCATGTGGCACAATCCAGTAACGAGCACCTTGCGCCCTAGCCCAGCGGGCGGCCCACACCGCATGGGAACGGAACAACGAATGAACCGAGAACAAAGCGGTGCCAGCCATCATCGCTTCAGCAGCCAACCGTTCTCGGCGACCAACGATTCCGGCCTGTTCACCGAGGGCACCCGGAGCGAAACGGACCTTCGCGTCAGGCGCCCAAGCGAGACCGAATTTCGCCTCGACGGCAGGATTGCAGAACATGCAGACACGAGCATTCAGCGCATCGCGGAACTGCCGCACTGTCTTGCTCGGTCCCCCGCTGCCGGGATGGAGCCCCAGTGCGACGATGGAGCAACCTCCGTTGGCCGCATCAGGCCGACGTATGAGATGATCGGAGCTCAAGTTCACATTTTTGCGCTCGCCTCGACGATCGTCACGAAGGTCTCTCGCCATTGTCTCGGCCCGAACTGGTCGGCTTTCTCGGTGCTCTCGAGCGCGGCAACGGCCCAACGCGCTTCGTCCCATCCCGCGACTCTGACCATCGCGTCGTTCAGCGCCCTCGCGGTCACTGCCGGAACGACCACAGAATTGTTTGCCCCACAAAGATCCTCAGCCGCCCCAACCCATCGCGAGACGATCAAGCCGCACCCCGACAATGCCGCTTCGTGCACAACCACACCCCAGTGCTCGTCGTGGCTAGCGAGGATTAGGCAACGGCAGGTTCTATAGTACTCCGCGATCACGTCGCTCGTCTTGAACCCGACCCAGACCACGCCATCGCGATTCGCACACAGCTCGCGTAAAGGGCCGTCGCCGATCACATGAAGCTCCCAATCTGGGAATCTCGCGCGAAAGCTTTCGAATGCAGCCAATGTTTCGAGTACGCCTTTGCGCTGGATCAACTGCCCGACAAACAGGAACCGTTTCGGACGTCGTTCAGTCGGCGTCGGTCCCGGATGAAAATCTCCGGGATCGGCTCCATAGAGTCCGGTATAGATCCGGTTCGCCGGCATCCCGAGGAACTGGCAGAGTTTGCGGCCAGATGCCCCAGGAACCCAGACAGACCGGAATCGTCTGCGGAGTTTGAATCGAAAATAGCCAGCACCAATCCACTGCCGCAGATTACCTTTCCAGCAGTTGTCGATCATCGACACCACCTTGGCACCGTTGCGCCTCGCCGCTTCTCCCAAGCGGTTGAACTGCGGAAAGGCCCAACCGGTTTGGAAGAACACGGCAGGCACCTGCAAGCCCAACTCCTCCCATGTCTGGCAGCCATTCACATCCACCCATTTCACCGTCAGCCCGTCCGAACAGCAATCCGTTGGATGGGGAACTCTAGGCCTCGTGGCAATCAGGTCGATCGCGTGTCCGCTGCTACGGCACGCCTCCGCGACAAGGCTTCGAGCGTACGGAGGAAGCCCACTCCACGCGATTGCGACGCGCGTGTGGTCACTGTGCGATGATCTCATGTTGAATCCACTGAAGCAGTCTTCCCGCTTGTAAACTCCATTGTCTCGATTCGCAGACGAAAGCGCGTATGCGGTCTCGCAACGCTTCTCTCTCCTGCAGCGGGATGTCCAGCGCCCGTCGAATCGCATCGGCAAGCGCTGCCGATCCATCTCCGGTCGGAAAAAACATCAGGTCGCGGTACTCGGGAGCGAGTCCATCCGTCCAGGTACTCACCACTGGCCGGCCGAAGGAGAGATAGTGAAGGATCTTCGACGGAAAAATCATTCGGTTCTCCTGCATCTCTGGTGGCCGTGGGTTAACAAACACATCGGCCTCCGCCATTCGGTTCTCGAGTTCGTCCTTCTCCAGGAAACCGAGATAGCGAATCCGCCGGTCCCGCCTGAACTGCTCCCTGACCTTTTCTTCGAAAATGCGGCCGGCCATCCAGAATTCTACATCCTCGCCAGGCGTCTGGCAGATCGCGTCGATCAACACCTGCACCCCGCCGTAGCCGGCGTATTTTCCAGCATACATCACGATCCGTTTCCCGTTCGTACGTCGAGGTGCATCCCCTTTCCATCCCGAGATTCCACCATCGAGATGAAGCTTCGGCTGCGGACCAGGGTAGCCGTCAAAGCCCCAACGAGAGAGAAAAACGACTCCTGCTGCGTCGACCAGATCTCGTCTGAGGTTCGACCATTCCGGACCGACATCATCGTAATCGAGTACAATGCAGATCCAAGGAACTCCTGCCCGCCGAGCCGCTTGCCCTACAGCTTTATGCCATGGGTATGGATTGTAACTAAGCACGCAAGCGGTTGCCTCGGGCTCCGCCATGCATCGCGTCAGCACCTTGGGATACTGCGCGGTCAACGTCGGCGTGCGCAACGCCCCCGCATTGCAGTACCGCACCTTGCCGTGCGCGTAGGGAAGCAGCTCGTTGTCGCGAGCGACCGGAAAGAGCTGCCCCCGAGGCCAAAGGCGTTCTGGCATGTGTGCGATGATTCGCACATCCGCGCCGTGCCCTCTCATCCCGTTGATCAGACCGAGGCTCCATTCGTTCTGCGATGGAACGAGCGCCGGGCGCCCCATCAGGGCCGATGGATCGAATACACTCCCAGTCCAATATACTATATTCTGGGCTTCAAGTTGCATCTAGTAGCAGAAATCACTGTGTACTTCCCGAATGCGATCGCCGAGCCCGTGATAACCCGAACTCATGCGCATCGCAGCCGTGGAGAAGGGGCGCTCCCTTGGATGGCAGAATACGCAATGCCAAACGAAGTCCAGAACAACAATGGCGTAAAACCACCGCCCATCATTATTCCATATACCTGAAAGTAAAACTGAGCTGCGACGGCGACCTCGAAGCATAATAGGCACAACACAATTGGTCGCGCATGTATGCTCTTCGACGCTCGATAAGCCGATATTACGCAGATTCCGATGACAAACGGAAAGATCAACGCACCCAAGATTCCCGTTTCGGCAATCAACAATGCAGCACCTGTCTCAACGACTACTCCCTTCAAGCCGTTGAACGCGCGCCACTCCGCCCCCCAATTGCCAAGATAAGAACCGACCGGAGCGGCTTCCGCCCAAGCAGTGACCGTCCCCCAGAAAATATTGTAAAAGCGATTCTCGATATCGAGATCTCCGGCGTGCTCGCCGTAGGATGACTCGTAACCTGCACCGGTCCGCATGCGATCGACTGCTTTGACGCCTATCATGGCGGTACCTGCCACGATCAAAACGATCAGCGCACCGCGTTTGGCCCGTTTGACGGCCATCATCATCAGAAGCCCGAAAGCGATGGACAGAATCAACGGACCCCGTTTACCGCAGAATACCAGCAACAGCATGGCCGCAACCAACCCGGCAAGGTTCAGAACATGCCCGCGTCGATCGCCCGAGAGAACCCGACCAAGGGAGAGGAAAAAGCCCCCCATTGCGATCCCCGCCATAACACCAGCGGACGCCGTCGGGCCTGCGAACGCGCTCAAGTCGCGAGCTCGAGTGCCGCCACCGAATTCCGCGTAGAGTTCCACGGTCTGTAAGACCGCCGGGAGGCGATCACTGCCCAAGATCGCGCCCGCGATCGCAAACGGCACGAGCGTTATCAAAAACACGGCAAGTGTGTCCGCCAGTAGCTCGAACGACCGACGACTCTCCGCTGCACGAAATCCGATCCACACGCCAAACAT
>DATGWU010000259.1:0-1912 GCA_035299345.1 Rhizobium sp. | reverse complement strand
TTGCCTTGGCGAGCGTGTTCAGCGTGATCCGCAATGCCTCCGTTCCCTACGGGCTATCGACGCCCAGCGAGCCGAACATTTCTTCGACGCGCTGGCGGACCGTCGCCGATCACAAGCGGAAGCTCTATTTCTTCGAATCTGCGCTGACGCCAAACACGTTCTGGATCGATCTCAACGCAATCGATTTTTCGCCGACCACCGGCAAGGTGAAGAAACTTGACCTCGGGCCCGACCAGAGCCGCACCTACGCCGGCGACGCGACCAAGGATTTTCCGCGAGGCGCCGCCGTTCAAGTTCATGGGCTTGCCGTAGGAGGCGCTGCGGCAGACCCATTCGCGGCAGCCTGATCCTTATGTCCGACCTGCTGGGCAAAAAGGACGAAGAAGCCTGAGCCTAGGTGTTCAGTCCCGAAGTGAGATGGCTCGGATCGTACTTGAATCGCTCTGGCTGGTCTGCCCATACGTTGCAGATAGCCTCGTAGGGTGTGAGGCCGCGTAAGGTCTTCAACCGCTTGGCGAAGTTGTAGGCGTCGAGGAACGCGGCCAGGTGCTCTTCGAGTTGGCGATGCGTATCGTAGTGATAGCGCCGGACGGTCGCCTCCTTGAGCGAGCGGTTCATCCGTTCAACTTGGCCGTTGGTCCACGGATGGTTGGGCTTGGTGAAGCGATGCTCGATGCTGTGCTCGTGGCAGACGCGATTAAACATATGCAATCTGTAGCCTGCCGTCGGGCCTGAGCGGTGCTGAATGCTGTCGCCGAACTGGATGCCGTTATCGGTGAGGACAGTATGTACCCTGTAGGGAACAGCCTTGATTAACGCGGCTAAGAAATTGGCTGCGGTCTTCACATTGGCGGTCGGGTGCAGCTGGGCAAAGGCAAACTTCGATGTGCGGTCAATTGCCACGAAGAGATAGAGCTTGCCCTCGCCGGTTCGCACCTCGGCAATGTCGATATGGAAGTAGCCTATCGGGTAGCGTTTGAAGGGCTTTTTAGAGGGCTTGTCGCCGCCGACCTGCGGTAGCCGGCTGATGCCGTGACGCTTGAGGCATCGATGCAGGGACGACCGGGTCAGGTGTGGGACAGTCGCCTGCAACGCATAGAGGCAATCGTCGAGCGGCAGCAGCGTGTGCTTGCGGAAGGCGACGATGATGGCTTCTTCCTCAGGTGACAGAACTGTCGAACGCGGGGTCTTCGGCCCCATCGGTGCATCGTTGACGAAGGCCCGTTTGCGCCACTTAGAGACGGTTTTGCGGTTCAGCCCGTACTGTGCGGCGAGTTCTTTGAGCGGAGCCTTCGATCGCTGTATCGCTGCTCGGATAGCGTGCGTGGTCGTGGCGCTGCCGTGTAGTACCTGGCCCATAGTGCCTCCCGGGATGGGGGATCAGCTTGGCTGATTCCCCCACACTCCGGGACCAGACAGCTAGGGCGTGAACTCATTAACGTGCAGCGAGGCCTCGGTTCGGGAGTTTCAGCGCCTGTCAGTGTAGTTTCCGCTATTGGCCTTGGCGGACACACGAGCTCGCGCGTTTATCTTGTATGTTTGCTAGCTCAGCAAAAAGCCGTCTGTTCATTTCCTCAGCCCGAGCAGAAAGCGGTATGCCGCGCAATAACGATATAAGATGCCCTGCAGCGAGGGGAGCATAATCCTGCAACGTGCTGATTTCGATGGGCGTCGGCTGATAGGCGTTTGCGAAATGCGTTGAAACGACGCCGACTAATTCACCGACAGGCGTAATGAGGGGTGTGCTTTGAACCGCGCGTAATCGGGCTTTCTCAGCTTCTTTGCGGTACGGGAAGAATTCAGGGTCTTTTTGCACATCGGGGATAACGACCGTTTTCTTGGTCCGCAGAGCGCGCCCGCATGCGCATCCGTCCGTGGCGCGTACCCTGCTAAAGGCTTTCAGGAAGCGCGC
>DATGWU010000258.1:0-1564 GCA_035299345.1 Rhizobium sp. | reverse complement strand
GCATTGCGCAGGAACTGCTCGATTTGGCTGCGATTGCGGAGATCGGATACCATTCGTTGCCTCCATGCTTGCGGCACACGCGAATTTACGGCGCAGGCGAAGGCGAAGATGCGGGGAATTACCGGGTAATCCGGGGCCACTTCCCAGAAAGCAAAAGGCCCCGCGATGCGGAGCCTGTTTTTGCTGCTTTTGCCCTTGGTGCCCAGGAGAGGACTCGAACCTCCACGGTGTTACCCGCTAGTACCTGAAACTAGTGCGTCTACCAATTCCGCCACCTGGGCGGGCTCAAGCGAGGCGCGAATTTTATCGGAATCGACCGAATTGTCAAACCACAAGAAATCCAGATTTTCCGCCGTCCGCCGCGCCGATCCCATGTTCGATCGCGAGACCGCAAAATACGACACTCCGCTGCCGAGCCGTGAGTACGTACTACAGCTTTTGGGCGAGCAGGGCGTGCCGGTTTCCTTCGATGGCCTCTGCGAGTTGCTCGACGTCCAGCGCTTCGAGCAGGAAGACTTTCAGCGCCGCCTCGGCGCCATGGCGCGCGACGGCCAGCTGCTGCAGAACCGTCGCGGCGACTGGCTGATCCCCGACAAAGCCGACCTGATACGCGGCCGCGTGGAGGGACATCCGGACGGCTTCGGCTTCCTTGTGCCCGATGGAGGCGGCCCGGATCTGTTCCTCTCCGCCAAGGAAATGGACAAGGTTCTTCACGGTGACCGCGCCATTGCGCGGGTCATCGGCGTCGATCGCAAAGGTCGTCCCGAGGGCAAGATCGTCGAAGTCACCGAACGCGCCAACCGGAAGATCGTTGGCCGTGCTTATCAGGAACACGGCGTCTGGTTCCTCGTTGCCGAAAACCGGCGGCTGTCGCAGGATATCCTGCTGGCCCCGCCGGAAAAAGGCTCCAAGGCGCCCAAGCCGAAGGCGGGGCAGGTGGTCGTCGTCGAACTCGTGGAACAGCCGTCCAAGCAGTCGCAGCCCATCGGACGGGTGGTCGACATCCTCGGAAACTATGCCGATCCGGGCATGGAAATCGAGATTGCGCTGCGCAAGCACGACCTGCCGTTCGAGTTTTCCAAGGCCGCGCTCGACGAGACGGAGAAGCTTCCCGACGAAGTGCGCAAGGGCGACTGGAAGGACCGCGAAGACCTTACGCAATTGCCGCTCGTCACCATCGACGGGGAGACGGCGAGGGATTTCGACGACGCCGTCTATTGCGAGCGCGAGGGCAAGGGCTTCCGCCTGATCGTCGCCATCGCGGACGTCTCGCATTACGTGCGCGCCGCCGGGCCGCTGGACCATGACGCCTATGAACGCGGCAATTCGGTGTATTTCCCGCGCCGGGTGATTCCCATGCTTCCAGAGAAGCTCTCCAATGGGCTTTGTTCGCTGAACCCTAACGTCGAGCGCCTCGCCGTCGCCTGCGACATGAGCATCGGCCCCAAGGGCGAGATCAAGCGTTATCGCTTCTATCCGGCCGTGATCTGGTCGCATGCGCGGCTGACCTACACCGAGGTGGCGGCAGCGCTTTACGAAAACGATGCCGTCGCACGCAAGAAGC
>DATGWU010000257.1:0-1955 GCA_035299345.1 Rhizobium sp. | reverse complement strand
AGGTGGGCCACGTGCCAGGCGTCGGAGTATTTGCCACCGAGTCGGGCAAGATCCGGCCCTGTGCGCTTGGAGCCCCACAGCATCGGATGATCGTATTTCGACTCCACGGCAAGCGAGTACGGCCCGTAACGTTCCACCTCGTCGCGCAGGGTCCGGATCATCTGTGAGTGGCAGGCATAACAGCCTTCACGAATATAGATGTTGCGCCCGGCAAGCTCGAGCGGAGTGTAGACCCGCATGTCTGGCGCTGCCTCCACCGTCTCGTGAATGGTAAACAGCGGGGCGATTTCAACGAAACCGCCGATCGAGGCGACGCCGACGATCGCCAGTACGAAGCCGATCGCGTTGCGTTCGATCTTGCGATGGAAAAACTCCTTCATGCTTATTCTCCTGCCTGCGTGGCGCCGGTCGCGGCATAGAGCGGAACGTCGCCGTCAACCTCGGCCTTGCGGCGCCGGTGAGCCATCCGGATCGTCATCCCCACGTTGAAAGCGCAGATGACGGCGCCGCTCAGGAACAGGAGGCCCCCGAAAGCGCGGGCGATATAGTAGGGGTGCATGGCAACCAGGCTATCGATGAAGGAATAGGCGAGGGTGCCGCCGTCGGTATACGTTCGCCACATCAGGCCCTGAATAATGCCCGAGTTCCACATCGCGAAGACGTAGACGATGGTCCCGGCAAGCGCGAGCCAGAAGTGGACTTCGATCAGCTTGGGCGAATACATGCGGTCCTGCTTCCACATCCACGGCACCAGAGCGTAGATCGATCCGAAAGTGATCATCGCGACCCAGCCGAGAGCTCCGGCGTGGACGTGGCCCACGGTCCAGTCGGTGTAGTGGGAGAGCGAGTTGACGGCACGGATTGCCATGAAAGACCCCTCGAAGGTGGAAAGGCCGTAGAAGACCGCGGCGACCATCATGAAGCGCAGAGTCGCGTCGTCGCGCACCCGGTGCCACGCGCCGTTGAGGGTGGCGAGCGCGTTTCCGGCGGACGCCCAAGAAGGCACGAGCAACACGATGGAGAAGGTCATGCCGAGCGTCTGCACCCATTGCGGAAGCGCCGTGTAGTGCAGGTGGTGCGCACCGGCCCACATGTACATGAAGGTGATGCCCCAGAAGCTGATGATGGAGAGCCGATAGGAGAAGATCGGCCGCCCGGCGCGCTTCGGCAGGTAGTAATACATCATGCCGAGGAAGCCCGCCGTGAGGAAGAAGGCGACGGCGTTGTGGCCGTACCACCATTGCGTCATCGCATCCTGCACGCCGGCAAACAGCGAGTAGCTCTTGGCATGGCCGAAGGAGACAGGGACCGCGAGGTTGTTGACGATGTGCAGGACCGCAACCACGAGGATGAATGCCATATAGTACCAATTCGCCACGTAGATATGCGGCTCCTTGCGGCGCTGCAGCGTGCGAATGTAGATAAGGAAGTATACGACCCATACGATGACCAGCCAGATATCCGCATACCATTCCGGCTCGGCGTATTCCTTCGACTGGGTGAGGCCCATCAGGTAGCCCGTCGCAGCGACGATGCAGAAGAGGTTGTATCCGATCAAGACGAACCACGGGCTGAACTGATCCGGCAGCCGGGCGCGACAGGTACGCTGCAGGACGTGGAAGGAGGTGGCGATCAGCGCATTGCCGCCGAAGCCGAAGATGACGCCGGACGTGTGTAGCGGGCGCAGCCGCCCGAAGCTCGCCCATGCCGAATCCACGAAGGTCAGCTCCGGCCATGCAAGCAGGGCTGCGACCCATACGCCGACGAACATGCCGACGACGGCCCATGCGAGCGCCAGTATGATACCGACCCGCGTCGGGTCGTCGTAATATTCCGAAAGGCGGCTCGACGGCGGCTCGGGCGCAAAGACCGCCGACAGCACTGCAGACCCGAGGGCCAGGCTGAAGACGAGGACGATATAGCCGTGCACCGCGAGCGGATCGCCGCGGCCGGCC